>JASFIY010000010.1:0-12339 GCA_050122415.1 Desulfobacteraceae bacterium | reverse complement strand
ACAGCTGACGGGAACGGGGGCCCAGCCGGTGGCCATCGATGCGGTCAACATCGACGACGAAAAACGGCTGCAAACCCACCTCCGGGAGTTCGACCGGGTCTTGGGCGGCGGCCTGGTGGGCGGCTCGCTGGTGCTGATCGGCGGGGACCCGGGCATCGGCAAATCCACCCTGATGCTCCAGGTCCTGTTCGGTCTGGCCGGTGACAGCCACCGAGTATTGTATGTTTCCGGCGAAGAATCGGTCAAACAGATCCGGCTTCGCAGCCAGCGCCTGGGCACCATCGCGGGCAACATGCTGGTGGTATCGGAAACCGACCTGGACGCCATCCTGTCGATGGTGGCGGCCTGCACCCCCGACGTTCTGGTGGTGGATTCCATTCAGACCATGTTCAGCCCGGCGCTGGCCTCCGCCCCCGGCAGCGTCAGCCAGGTGCGGGAATCGGCCATGCGGCTGATGCTGATGGCCAAGAAAAGCGGCATCCCCACCTTCCTGGTGGGCCACGTCACCAAGGAAGGCGCCATCGCGGGCCCCCGCCTGCTGGAGCACATGGTGGACACGGTGCTCTATTTCGAGGGCGACCGCAATCACATGTTCCGCATCCTGCGGGCGGTGAAAAACCGCTTCGGCTCCACCAACGAAATCGGGGTCTTTGAAATGAAGGAAAAAGGGCTCGATGAGGTCCCCAACCCCTCGGCCGTCTTTCTCTCCGAGCGCCCTGAAAACGCGCCGGGCTCGGTGGTCACCGCCAGCATGGAGGGCACCCGGCCGCTTCTGGTGGAGCTCCAGGCGCTGACCAGCAGCACCAGTTTCGGCACGCCGCGACGCACCATTCTCGGCCTGGACCAGAACCGGGTGGCCCTGCTGGCCGCGGTGATGGAGAAAAAACTCGGCATGCACCTCATGGGGCACGACATCTTCATGAACGTCGCCGGCGGCATCAAGGTCGGCGAGCCGGCGGTCGACATGGGCATCGTGGCGGCCCTGGCTTCCAGTTTTCTGGACAAGGCCCTGCCCGAAGGCACCATCGTGCTCGGTGAGGTGGGGCTCACCGGCGAGGTGCGCGCCATCAGCCACGTTGAAACGCGCGTGGCCGAAACCCAAAAAATGGGGTTCAACCGCTGCATCGTTCCGGCCGGCAGTTTGAAGCGCATGAAGGTGCCCGCCGGCCTCCGAGCCGTTGGCGTCAAGACCATTTCCGAGGCCGTCGAGACCCTCTTCTGACCAGATCCCGGTTGACTAAAAAAGCACCAAATTGTATGGGAATGCCAAACAAGTGGCGTGGGCCGCGGCGTCCTTGCTGCGGCCCCTTTGCCCAAGGAGTGGCGCCGATGGCCAAACGGGGCCCAAGGCCCAACCAATGGGCGGATCACTACACCCGCCAGGCTAAAAAAGACCACTTTGCCGCCCGCTCGGTCTACAAACTGCAGGAAATCCAGCGCCGCTATCGAATCATCCGCAGGGGCGCGCGGGTCTTGGATCTGGGCTGCGCCCCCGGCTCCTGGCTGCAATACGCCGCGCAGCTTACCGGCGGCGACGGCAAGGTGGTGGGCATCGACCTCAAACCGGTCCACCTTGCTCTGCCGCCCCACGTCAGCGTGATCAGCGGCGATATTCTGGCCTCGCCCTCGCCGCTGGCGGCGCTTGCTTCGGAAGCCTTCGAGGTCGTCATCAGCGACATGGCGCCGGCCACCACCGGCCACAAGGCCACCGACGCGGCGCGCTCCGCGGCCCTCTGCGAAGCGGCGCTGACCGTGGCACTCAGGGTGCTCGTGCCGGGCGGCAACTTTGTTTGCAAGATATTCCAGGGACAGGAGTTCAAGCCCTTTACAGAGGCGGTCAAATCCGCCTTCGACCAGCTGAAAATCCTCAAACCCCAAAGCAGCCGCAAGGCCAGCAAAGAGATCTTCATCATCGGAATCGGTAGAAAACAGGAGGCGTTATGTCCGGACACAGCAAGTGGTCGACCATCAAGCACAAAAAGGGGGCCGCGGATGCCAAACGGGGAAAAATCTTTACCCGGCTGATCAAGGAAATTACCGTGGCGGCCCGCATGGGCGGTGGCGACGTCAACGCCAATCCGCGGCTGCGCACGGCCATTGCGGCCGCCAAGGCCGAAAATATGCCCAAAGACAACATCGACCGCGCCGTCAAAAAAGGCACCGGCGAGCTGGAGGGGGTCAACTACGAGGAGTCCACCTACGAAGGTTACGGGCCGGGGGGCGCCGCCGTCCTGCTGGAGTCCTTGACGGACAACAAGAACCGGGCGGTGGCCGACATCCGCCACATCTTCGCCAAAAACGGCGGCAACCTCGGGGAAAACGGCTGTGTGGCCTGGATGTTCGACAAGAAAGGCTACATCAACGTCGAAAAGACCGCCGCCGACGAGGATGCCCTGATGGAAACCGTCCTGGAAGCGGGGGCCGAAGACGTCCGCGACGACGGCGACCACTTCGAAATCATTACCGCCCCCGAAGATTTCGAGACCGTCAAAGCGGCGGTTGAAAAGGCCCAGATCCCCTTCGTGGAGGCCGAAGTGACGATGCTGCCGCAGACCAGCGCCAACCTGACCGGCAAGGATGCCGAGAAAATGATCCGTCTGATGGAGATGCTCGAAGACTGCGACGACGTGCAGAAAGTGTACACCAACGCCGATATCGCCGAGGATGTGATCGACGCCATGTAGCCCGCCGCAGGCCGCAATTTCCCGCCCGACCTGGCAACACCCCCGAAGGTGGCCGCGCGCCCTTCGCGCGGCACGCGAGCGCCGTCAGATGTTCTGCCGACGTCCGCGTGCCGCGCAGAGAAAAACAACCCCAGATCGCACCCTGTTGCGGGCCGTCCCCGAGGCCCTACTACCCCCCCGGGACGGCCCGCGCAGCAAAGCGCCATGCGCCTGCGGCCGTTTTCGGATCAAAAAAACCGGCGGGGGTTTGCCGGGTCGGATGTTGGCAAGGGAACCTCGGCGCCGGCTACTCGTTGAGTTCCAGCACGTCGGCCCCGGGGGGGACGGTGAAATGAAATTGGGCGGGGTCGGGAGACTGCTCGAAGCGCACGTTGCGCAACATGATCCGGGTTTCATCACCGTAGTCGTTGACCGTGTCCACGCGCGAGACGACGAAGGTCTCGGCGTCGACCGTCAGAAAGATCCTTGCCAGATCGATGTTTTTCTCCCGCGGCAGCAGCTTGAGGGTATGGGTGCCCTCGGCCTGCTGGGGGGCGAGGGCGATCACGAACTGCCTGCGCAAACTCTGGATGTCCGATAGAAAGCTGGCCCCCTGGCCGCCCTTGAAAAACTCCGGCGCGCGCCCCACCATCACCTGGTTTTGATCCGGGCTGTAAACCCACAGGGTGGTGCCGTCGGAGATGTAGATCTTTTTCTCCGGTTGATCGTATTCCCAGCGCATCTTGGCGGGATGCATGAACATCGCCCGCCCCGAGGCCGTGTCGGTCAGATCCAGCGCCTTGATGGTCGAGGACTGGTTGAAATCGGCGCTGAAACCGGGGACGGCGTAGCGCTGCTCGATCCCTTCGATTATCCGCTGCAGCAGCGCCTCCTGAACGGCTGCCGACGCCGTGCCGACCGCCTCGGCGGCGAAGGTTGGCGCCGAGGCGGCTAGTCCCAGCAGCAGGAGCATGATCACTTTCAGGTGTGCGATTTTCATCGAAGTCTCTCGCTTGGTTACAAGGTTCGGGGTGGATTGATACCTTCGGGCGTCCTGTTTTGCTCATCGCCAGCGGCTAGTAGAAATAGGGAGTCATTTTTTGGACCAGATGCTGCTTGGGCAGCGCCCCCACCAGGTTTTCCTTGAGCTGCCCGTTGTCGAAGATCAGAAACGAGGGCACGCTGCGCACCTGGAAACGCGCCGCGGTGGCGGGGTTGGTGTCCATATTGAGCTTGCACACACGCCCGCGGCCGCGCCAGCCGGCGGCCAACTCGTCCATGACGGGGGCCACCATCTGGCAGGGGCCGCACCAGGGCGCCCACACCTCCAGCAGCACCGGCAGCGGCGAGTGCATCACCTGGGCATCGAAATCCCCGTCGCTGACCTCCAGCGGCCGCCCGTCGAACACACCGCTGGTGGAAAGGGCGGTGCCGCACTTGCCGCAACGCCCCCCGCCCGACGCCCGGGGGGGCAAGCGGTTTTTGGTCCGGCAGTGGCGGCAGCGGATCACCACGCCGCCGGTTTCGGCGCCGGCCGCCGCCAAGACGGCCTTGCAGCGCCCACAGCGCGCTGGCTGGCCGGCCTTTTCGGCCGGAATCCTGTTTTTGGCACCACATGCCGGACACTGAACGAGGTGGGCTGCAGGTGTGCTCATGCTGGGGCCCTCTCTTTACGGAAATTGGTCTAGACGCCCTCAGGCCATCACGCCATGCTGTTTGCGTTTGCGAAAGGTTTTGCGGCCGATCCCCAACCGGCGCGGGGCTTCGCTCTTGTTGTCGCCGACCGCCGCAAGCGTCTGTAAGGTAGTCGCCTTTTCAACCGGGTCAAGTGGCAGCTCGGCACCGGTAAAGGCCCCATTCTCCTGCCCGAAGACCGCAGACTGGAGCAAGGTTTCCGGAATCGCGGCGCGCTTGATGCCCACCAACGGGTTGCGGGGCCCGGGCCTGTTGTGGTGAATGGCGCCGACGATGCGTTCCTTGCGCGTCACGGATCCACAGTGTCCAATCGGCGCCTGGGGCCCAAAATACCACAGGTTCCTCCCAAGGGGCCACCCTCAATTTTCGCCTTGAAATTCAACCGATTTGACTTTCGCGGGGATCCGGGGAGATAATCGGCATACCCCTTGCCGAAGCGTTCATAAGACCACAGCCCAACCGTCACCCCTCACTACCGAGCACAGGAGGACAAACCATGCGCATCCAACATCATCAAGCCATTTTTTTCCTGGCGGCAGCCCTGCTGACCGCCGTGGCCGCGTCGGTGTTTGCCGCCGGCGGCGGCAACCAGGGCCCTGGAAGCTCCGGCCGCGGATGGCACAGGGGCGCCGGCGACGGCCCCGCCTGTCTGCAGAACTTAAGCGAAGCGGATCGCGCCAAAATCGAAAGCGAGCGCCAGGCCTTCTTTGAGGCCACCGACGAGCTCAGGCGCGAACTCTACCGCAAGCGTCTGGCGCTGAAGGGCGAACTGGCCAAGAAAACACCGGACCCCGAGACGGCCAGAGCCCTCCAGAAAGAGCTGTCGGATCTTTACGCCCAACTGGGGCAGCAGCGCATCGACCACCTGCTGAAAATCAAGGCCATCAACCCAGACTGCGGCGACTGGGGCGGCAGAAAGGGGCGCGGCTGCGGGAAGTGCCGCGGCCAGGGCTGTGGCGGCATGTATGGCGGGGACTGACATCTTCGGCCCCCCACAAGAACCGTTGCCGGCCTCCCTCAAGGGGAGGCCCGGCGGCGGTCCGCTGCCGCCGCCACCCCCTCGCCTGCGACTTTCCCCTGCTTGACCGCCGGCGCTTTTTCCGTTATGAAGTCCCCGGTATTTTTTGGGAAAACAGTGGAATCGTCAGCACCGCCCGAGGCAGCCGGAAACCGCCATGCTGATCACCGAAATTCTGGCCCGCAACGCACGCATGTACGCCGCCGAAACCGCTCTGGTGGAGCGCGACCCGGCCAACGGCGTGCGCCGTGAGATCACCTGGCACGCATTTGACGCCCAGGCCAATCGGCTGGCCCGGGCCCTGATGGCCAAGGGCATCGCAAAAGGCGACCGGGTGGTGCAGTTGATGATGAACAGCCTGGAATGGCTGCCGGTTTATTTCGGCATCCTGCGCACCGGCGCCTGGGCGGTTCCGCTGAACTTCCGCTTCGTGGCCAAGACCATCGGCCGCTGCACCCGAACAGCCGGGGCGAGGGGGATCATTTTCGGCCCGGAGTTCATCGAACGCCTGCAAACCCTTCGCAACGAGCCCGGTTTTGCCCTGGAGTTCTACATTTTCATCGGCCCCGAGAGCCTGCGGCCGGCCTGGGCCGAATCCGGCGCCGGCCTGTTGGCGGCCCATGAGCCCGACGACCCGCGGGTTCCCATCGAGATCACCGACGAAGCCGCCCTCTACTTCACCTCCGGCACCACCGGCACCCCCAAGGCGACCCTGCTCACCCACCGCAACCTGGAGTTCGCCTGCATCCAGGAAAACTGCCACCACCGCCAGACCCACGCGGACAACTTCCTGTGCATCCCGCCCCTTTATCACACCGGCGCCAAAATGCACTGGTTCGGCAACTTCATCGTCGGCGCCCGGGCGGTTATCCTGCGGGGCATCGAACCCCGCTGGATCCTCGAGGCGATCTCCGAGGAAAAGGTCACGGTGGTCTGGCTGTTGGTCCCCTGGGCGCTGGACATCCTGTTTGCCATCGAAAGCGGGGACATCAAACTCAGGGACTTCCAGCTGGACCAGTGGCGCCTGATGCATATCGGTGCCCAGCCCGTGCCGCCCAGCCTGATCAAGGAGTGGCAGCGGATCTTCCCCCACCACCAGTACGACACCAACTACGGCCTGACGGAAACCACCGGCCCGGGGTGCGTCCACCTGGGGATCGAAAACATGCACAAGGTGGGGGCCATCGGGCGCCCCGGCTTTGACTGGGAATACCGGATCGTGGATGACCGCCAGGTGCCGGTGCCGCCGGGCCAGCCAGGGGAGCTGATGGTCAAGGGGCCGGGCGTGATGAAGGCCTATTTCGGCAGCCCCGAGGCCACCGCCCAGGTGCTGGTGGACGGCTGGCTGCTCACCGGCGATGTGGCGCGCCAGGATGAAGACGGCTTCATCTGGCTGGTGGACCGCAAAAAGGACGTGATCATCACCGGCGGCGAAAACATCTATCCGGTGGAGATCGAGGATTTTCTCCAGACCCACCCGGCCATCCAGGACGTGGCGGTCATCGGACTGCCCAGCCTGCGGTTGGGGGAGATCGCCGCCGCCATCATCCAGCTCAAGCCCGGGAGGTCCCTCACCCGCGAAGCGGTCATGGTTTTCTGTGAAACCCTGCCCCGCTACAAACGCCCCCGACAGGTTATCTTCGGCGATGTCCCCCGCAACCCCACCGGCAAGATCGAAAAGCCCAAACTTCGCAAGCAATACGCCGGAATGAGCGCAAGCTTCCGCCTGTAGCCGCCAAGCGCCGGGCCCACAAAAACGAAGCCCGCTGCCGGTCGTGACCGTGACAGCGGGCTTTGCGGGTGAAAAACGCGATCAGCGCGCCACAGGGCGCTTACTTCTTGTCTTCGTGAACCTCCTCGAAGTCGGCATCGACCACGTCGTCATCGGCGCCGGCCGAAGGGCCGCCTGTCCCGGCCTCCGCTCCCGGCTGCGGGCCGGCCGCGCCCTCGCCCTTGGAGGCCTGCTGGTACATGGCCTCGGCGAGCTTGTGCGAGGTCTGGGTCAACTCCTCGCTGAGGCGCTTGATCTCGTTGATGTCATCGCCTTCCATGCCCTTTTTGAGGGCCGCGATCGCTTCCTCGACCTTGGCCTTGGTGGCGTCGTCGACCTTGGCACCCAAATCCTTGATGGACTTCTCGGTTGAGTAGATCAGGGCATCGGCATGGTTGCGGGCCTCCACCAGTTCCTTGCGCTTGTGGTCCTCCTCGGCGTGCAGTTCGGCGTCTTTCACCAGCCGGTCGATCTCCTCTTTGGACAGGCCGCTTGAGGCCGTGATCTGGATGGACTGCTCTTTGGCGGTGGCCAGGTCCTTGGCGGAGACGTTGACGATGCCGTTGGCGTCGATGTCGAAGGTCACCTCGATCTGGGGCACGCCCCGGGGCGCCGGCGGGATCCCCACCAGTTCAAACCGCCCGAGGGTCTTGTTGCCGGCCGCCATTTCACGCTCACCCTGCAGCACATGAATCGACACCGCCGGTTGATTGTCCGCGGCCGTGCTGAAAACCTGGCTCTTCTTGGTGGGAATGGTGGTGTTCTTTTCGATCAGCTTGGTCATCACCCCGCCCAGGGTTTCGATGCCCAGCGAAAGCGGCGTAACGTCCAGCAGCAGCACATCCTTGACGTCGCCCTTGAGCACACCGCCCTGAATGGCCGCCCCCATGGCCACCACCTCGTCGGGGTTGACCCCCTTGTGGGGCTCCCGGCCGAACAGCTTTTTGACCCGCTCCTGGACCGCCGGCATGCGGGTCATGCCCCCCACCAGGATGACCTCCTTGATGTCCTTGGAGCTCAGTCCGGCGTCTTTCAGGGCGACAAGACACGGCTTTTCCAGTTTGTCCAGCAGATCCGAAACCAGCGACTCGAGTTTCGCGCGTGTCAGCTTGATGTTGAGGTGTTTCGGGCCGCTGGCGTCTGCGGTGATGAACGGCAGGTTGACTTCGGTTTCAACCGAGGTGGAGAGCTCCATCTTGGCCTTCTCGGCGGCTTCCTTGAGACGCTGCAGGGCCATCTTGTCCTTGCGCAGGTCGATACCCTGGTCCTTGCGGAACTCGTCGGCGAGATAGTCGATCAGGCGCAGGTCGAAATCCTCCCCGCCCAAATGGGTATCGCCATTGGTGGCCTTGACTTCGAAAACGCCGTCACCGATCTCCAGCACCGAAATGTCGAACGTCCCGCCGCCGAGGTCAAAGACCGCGATGGTTTCCTCCTTGCGCTTGTCCAGGCCATAGGCCAGCGAGGCCGCGGTCGGCTCGTTGATGATCCGCAGGACGTTCAGCCCGGCGATTTTACCGGCGTCCTTGGTGGCCTGGCGCTGGCTGTCGTCGAAATAGGCCGGAACGGTGATCACCGCATCGGTCACCTTCTCGCCGAAGTACTGCTCGGCGGTGTGCTTGATGTTGGCTAATATATAGGAAGAGATCTGGGCCGGACTGTGCTGCTGGCCGCGAATGTTGATGCGCACATCCCCGTTGGGGGCCTGTTCGATTTTGTAGGGCAGCACCTTGATATCGCTCTGGACCTGCGGTGAGCTGAATTTGCGGCCGATAAGGCGCTTGACGGCAAAAACGGTGTTTTCAGGGTTTGTGATCGCCTGACGTTTGGCGATCTGCCCCACCAGGCGCTCACCGCTCTCGGTGATGGCCACCACCGAGGGCGTTGTGCGGCCCCCTTCGGGGTTGGTGATCACCTTCGCATCCCCGCCCTCCATGACTGCCACACAGGAGTTTGTCGTCCCCAAGTCAATTCCGATAACCTTACCCATTTGAATGCCTCCTTATACAATGAACCATAAAAAAAAATGTAATCGCTTCAACGGCGACACCCTATTCATTTTCTTCGGGTTGCCCGGGTCCGCCTTCGGCCCTTGGTTTGGCCACAACCACCATCGATGGCCGAAGCAGCCGGTCATGCAGGGTGTAGCCCTTTTGCAGTTCCTGGATAACCGTGTTTTTGGGGTGCTTGTCGGACTCCTCGCCCACCACCGCCTGATGAAAGACCGGGTCGAAAGGCTGGTTGAGCGCTTCGACTGCTTGAACCCCGAATTTGTTGAGAACGCGCAGAATCTCCTTCAGGGTCAAATCGATCCCATCGGCCAGGGACTCCTGCCCGTTGCCGTCTTCGCGGGCGGTTTTAACGGCCAGCTCTAAATTGTCCACCACCGGAAGCAGCTCCTTGAGCAGCGTTTCGTTGGCGTATTTGCGGAAGTCCTGCAGCTCGCGGGCTGAGCGCTTCTTGTAGTTTTCGAACTCCGCGGTGGTCCTCAAGAGGCGGTCATAGTTGGCCTGGGCTTCCTGTCGGGCGGCCTCGAGCTTTTTTTCGAGTTCCGCAATCACATCGGTTTCGGAAGTCTGGCTGCCACCCTCCGGGGGCTTTTCGTCCTGGAGATCAACCGGTTTCTCCTGCGGCGTCTCTTCAGCAGTGGCTTCGGCCGTCTTTTCATACTTCCGAATTTTGTCTTTTTCGGTCATCAGAAGCCAGATTCTCCTTCAAGTTTGTTCGTATTTGGCGCTAGAACTCTAACGAGGTAATACTAATATGGTCGCACCCCATTTTCCTGGGTCGCTAGCCGCGCGGGCCGAAAGCAGGACATGCACACAGCGATCTCTAAAGGGTGCTCGGATTTAAGTTGGCACATAATAAGACCCCAGAAAGTGATGTCAAGCCGATCTGCGGCGCCGTTTTTGGGGCTGAATTTAAAAAGAAAAGCGCGTGCGGGAGGGGAGAAAAAACGCTCGCCAAAGCTTCGGAGCAAAGAACCGGGGGAGGGTCGAAACGTTTTTCAAGCAAGGGGTCAAAAGGGGAAGCGGTTGTGCACCCTCTGTCGAATCATTTCCGGAAAACAAGAACCATGGCCGTGACCGGGATCGATCCACGACACAGACCGCATTACTTATCGCTGCTTCCTTCCGGACCTGACGAGGTTCGTAACCGTCTGTTGCGTGGCGGCCGATCAGGCTGGGTCCTAAGGCCCGGCTACAACCCTTCAGAGGGAATTCAGCCCCGCGTAAAGCGGATTTCGGGTACAGGACACCGCTAGCGCCCCACCTAGCACAACCAACCAAAATTATATTCGGTCAAAGCGATTTTTTCAAGGAGAAAACATCCGCCCATTATCCTCCCAGGGCCCGGGCAGGTTCTCGGGTCCCCTTTGCGGGGCTTTTTCGTTGACTTCTCCTTGGCAGTATCGTAGTTTTTGAATTTATTATGAAACATTCCCTCGAGGCCCTTAAGGGGTCCGCGTTGATCCATGAAAATCTCCCCGGATGGGTTGAGCCGAAGGGTTCTGCAAAAGGTCAGACACACCATTCACACCCATGGCCTCTTTGAGACCGGCGACCGTGTGTTGGCGGCGGTTTCCGGCGGGGCCGATTCCGTCTGTCTGCTCCACACCCTTTTGAATTTGGCCTCGGAGTTCAGCCTGCAACTGGGTGTGGCCCATTTGCATCATGGCTTGCGGGGAAAGGCCGCCGACCGGGATTCCGAATTCGTGGCCGACCTGGCCCGCCGCTGCCAATTGCCGGCCTTCATGGGCAGCGCGGATATCCCGGGGCTCAAGCAACGGCGCGGTCTTTGCCTGGAAGAGGCCGCGCGCCAAGCGCGCTACCATTTCTTATCGCAAATTGCCGACCAGCATCATTTCCGGAAAATCGCCGTCGGCCATCAGCAAGACGACAACGCCGAGCTGACGCTCATGTTTCTCATTCGGGGCAGCGGCGCCCGAGGGGCCGGCGGCATTCCGCCCGTGCGGGAAAACCGGATCGTACGACCGCTGATCGACCTGAGCCGAGAGGAGATCCGCGGGTATCTGAAGGCAAACGCTCTGGCATGGGTCCAGGACGCCAGCAACCAGGACCGCGTTTTTCTGCGCAACCGGGTCCGGGGTGAACTTCTGCCGACCCTTGCCCGGGACTACAACCCCCGCATCCGGGACGTCCTGACCCGCTTTGCCCGGGTGACCCGGGCTGAGGACGACTGGCTTGAGAGCCTCACCGGCCCCCTGCTGGCAGCCGCCTGTCTTGCCCGGTCCGCCACGTCCCTGACGCTTTCGGTGGCCGCTCTCGCAACCCTCCATCCGGCCGCCCGGCGCCGGGTGCTTCGCAGGGCCCTTGAAATGGTCAAAGGCAACCTGCGGCGCATCGCCTTCGGCCATATCGAAGCGGCCTTGGCGCTGGCCAGCGGCGGCACCCGGCATGGCAGCCTGGACCTTCCCGACCGAATCCGGATCCAACGCTACCCCGATCGCCTGGTGGTCTCGTTGGCGCAACAGCCTCTGCGGGTTCTGAAACCGGAGGTGCTCCCGGCCCCTGCCCAAGAGTTTTGCTACCCCATTCCCGCTCCGGTTTCCGAAACCGTCTCGCTCACACTGCCCGAAATCGGGGGACGGCTGGAGTTTCGGCGCATCAGCACCCAAAAAGTCCCGGCCACCGGCAATGCTGGACAGTTTGTGGCGTTTTTTGATATGGATGTTCTGATCTTTCCCTTGACCGTCAGAAACCTGCGGCCGGGCGACCGTTTCAATCCGTTCGGAATGAAAGGCCGCCAAAAAGTTCACCGATACCTCAGCAATCAAAAGATACCGCGGGAGTCGAGAAGACGGTACCCACTGCTTCTCAGCGGCGAAAAAATTATCTGGGTGGCCGGTCAGCGCATGGATCAGGGCGCCCGGCTGACCCCTGACACGCGGCGGGTGCTCCGGGGGGAACTGCTGCTTGCTTAGAACCGCTTCGTGCTTACTTTTGCATACGTAACCCTGAAATCGGCGTCAGGGTCGCGGCAAAAAATAATTCCCCCAGATGGCGCTGGATTTTGGTTCGCCACCAAGGCACATGCTTCGGCGCAAAACGGGATATGTGCCGGCGGATGTAACGCCGGTGACGGGCCAAAAGACAAGCCAATTGTGGCCTTGTTGCTTGCCGAGGCCCTTGAGCTTGGAGCGTTGGGGGCAAGACCAAATCTTTGACGCC
>JASFIY010000009.1:0-12544 GCA_050122415.1 Desulfobacteraceae bacterium | reverse complement strand
CAGCCTGCATGAGGTCCGCGCGTTCCGCTGCGGCAACGGTTTTCAAATCGCGGCCCTGCACTTCCGCCCCTTCGCCCTCTGCCACGACGCCGAAGACCCGGCCGGCTTCACCGTCAGCGCCAACGGTGACAAGCTGGGCATCGCCACCGATCTGGGGATCGCCACCGCCTTGGTGCAGGAAAATCTGAAGGACTGCCGCGCCCTGGTCCTCGAGGCCAACCACGATCCGCTGATGCTGGAAAACGGTCCCTACCCCTGGCCCCTCAAACAGCGCATCAAAAGCCGCTGCGGGCACCTGGCCAACAGCGATGCCCGCCGGCTGCTGAGCGCCGTCTGCCACGCCGGTTTACAGCACGTGATCCTGGCGCACCTCAGCGAGAAGAACAACTCCCCCGAGAAAGCGCTCGCCGAGGTCGGACTGGCCCTTCAAACGGCGCCCGGAATCGGCCTGACGGTGGCCTGCCAGGAAACCGCCGGCGCCCTCGTGACCCTTGCCTGAGCCCGAGACCCCCGTTTCGAGGCCCCAGCCGGCCTGAAAACGGGGGTTCGCCCTCACTTGGAGACAAACCCGCTGACCACCAGGAGGAGGACCCCGCTGGCCACCAGCAGGGCGAACAGCGGCATGCTCACCAGGTAATCCAGCCCACGGTCGACCCCCAAGAGCGCCACCTGGTCGATCCAGCCCAGCTGACCGCCGTCCAGGACATCCCGCAAGCTGAGACTCTTCCAGACCTCCTCGGTTCCCATCAGGGAGGAAATCGACTGAAACCCCAAGATGACCAACCCGCTGAGGGTCGTCAAAAGCCCCGCAATCGTCAATTTTGACATGATGCTTTCCGCCGGTAGATTTGGAATGCAGCCCCATGGGCCTCCCGGGGCCGGCGCGCTTCACTTCGAGCTTGCGCCGCTTCCAGCGGCCGGATGCCGCCGCCCGGGTCAGATACCTTGTACAGATCGGTTTTTGGGGGGATATCCTTTAACCTCCGGGGGGTTGCAGGCGGCGGCCGGGTGCGGCGGCAAAGGGCCCTGGGGGTGCCAGGGCCGCGAGCCTAACGATGGGGCGGGTTCCGACGCTCAGCCCAGGCGTTGGTGAAGGGCCTCGAACTCGCCGCTCAGCTTGTGGCGCGGATCAAAAAAAACCATCGGCTGGGCCGCCGCGTGGGACTCGCGGATCCGGACCGAGGCGGAGATGTAGGGATCCAGGACCGGCAAACCCTCCTGCCGCAGGGCCTCCACGATTTCCCGGGGCTGGCGGGCGCGGGCCTGGAACTGGTTGACCACGATGCCGGCCACCTCCAGACGGGGGTTGTGGTCGGCCCGGATTTCCCGGACGTTCTCCAGGAGCGCGTAGAGCGCCTGGCGCGAGAAGTGGTCGCAGTCGAAGGGAATCAGGCAGGCGTCGGCGGCGATCAGTGCGGAGCGGGTGAAGAAATTGAGCGCCGGCGGGGTGTCGATGAAGACCGCGGCATAATCCACCAGGCTCTCCAGGGCCTCTTTGAGCTTGAACATCTTGTAGCGCGATTCCAGCTTGCCCTCCAGCTCGGCCATCGCGGGGTGCGCCGGCATGAGGTTCAGGCCGGCAAACGGGGTGGGGTGGACGCAGCTTTCGGGCCGCTGGGTCTTGAAAAAGGCGTAGAGGGTCTCCTCGAAATAGGAGGCCAGCGTCGTCTCCAGATCGCGGGCCCCGGCTCCCAGCAGGTACTGGGTCGAATTGCCCTGGGGATCCAGATCCACCACCAGGGTGCGCCGCCCGCTGGCGGCGCTGACGGCGGCCAGGTTGCAGGCGATGGTGGATTTGCCCACCCCGCCCTTCTGGTTGAAGATCACCCATCGCTTCATGCTGGTCTCCCCGTGTGGCGGCGGGGCTCAGGCCCCGGCGGCCGTAAACGCCCGCTGAACGATCTCCCGGGCCTCGGTCTGAATTCTCTCAAGATGCGAGCGGCCGTTGAAGCTTTCCGCGTAGATTTTGTAGACATCCTCGGTGCCCGAGGGGCGGGCGGCAAACCAACCGTTGGCGGTCACCACCTTGAGGCCGCCGATGGGGGCATCGTTTCCCGGGGCGCGGGTCAGCTTGGCCCGGATCGGCTCCCCGGCCAGCTCCGTGGCCTGGACAGCATCGGGCGCCAGGGAGCTGAGCACCGCTTTCTGGGCCGCCGTGGCCGGTGCATCCAGGCGCTCATAGAGCGGGTCGCCGAATTCATCCGCCAGCCGCCGGTAGAGCGCCGCCGGGCTGCGCCCGGTGACGGCGGTGATCTCGGCGGCCAGAAGATCCATGACGACGCCGTCCTTGTCGGTGGTCCAGACGCTGCCATCGTGCCGCAGAAAGCTCGCCCCGGCGCTCTCCTCCCCGCCAAAGGCGCAGCTGCCGTCGATCAGGCCGGGGACAAACCACTTGAAGCCCACCGGCACCTCCCACAGGGTTTTGCCCAGATGGGCGGCCACCCGGTCAATCATGCTGCTGCTCACCAGAGTCTTGCCCACCCGGGCTTGGGACCGCCAGCGGGGGCGGTTCTGGAACAGATACCAGACCGCCGCGGACAGGTAGTGGTTGGGGTTCATCAACCCCCCGTCGGGGGTCACGATGCCGTGGCGGTCGCCGTCCGGGTCGTTGCCGAAGGCGACCTCAAAATCGGCCTTGAGCCCGATCAGACGCGCCATGGCATACGGCGAGGAGCAGTCCATGCGGATCTTGCCGTCCTTGTCGCAGGTCATGAAACCGAAAGTCGGATCGATCTCGGGGTTGACCACCGAGATCTGCAGGTTCAGGGCCGCAGCCAAAGGCTCCCAGAGACCTACGGTGGCCCCGCCCATGGGGTCGACACCCATCCGGATTCCGGCCGAGCGGATCGCCGCCACATCGATGATCTGCTCCAGATCCTGGATATACGGGCTGAAGTAGTCATAGCGCCGGACCGTCGGGGCCTTGAGCGCGGCCTCGTAGCGCAGCCGTTTGACCCCCCGGTTGTTTTGCGCCAGCAGTTGGTTGGCGCGCTCCTCCACCCAGCGGGTGACCGCGGTGTCCGCCGGCCCCCCGTGGGGGGGATTGTACTTGAACCCTCCGTCTTCGGGGGGGTTGTGGGACGGGGTGATCACGATGCCGTCGGCAGACGGCTGCGGTTGCCTGCGGTTGAAGGCCAGAATGGCGTGCGAGATCACCGGGGTGGGCGTGTAGCCGCCCTGGTGGTCGATCAAGACCGTGACCTCATTGGCGCTCAGCACCTCCAGGGCGGTGATGAAGCAGGGCTGCGACAGGGCGTGGGTGTCCATCCCCAAAAAAAGGGGGCCGGTGATGCCGTTGGCCCGCCGATAGTCGCAAATCGCCTGGCTGGTGGCCAGGATATGATCCTCGTTGAGGCTGTTTTTGATCGCCGAGCCGCGGTGACCCGAGGTGCCGAAGCTCACCCGCTGGGCGGGCTCCGCCGGGTCCGGGCGGCGGGTGTAGTACGCGCTGACCAGCAGGGGGATATTGGCCCGGATCGATGCCGGGGCGGGCTTTCCGGCCCGGGGATGCAGCGCCATGGACCATCACCTTTCTGAATCGTGGGAAAAATTTGACTTCGCCGGGTTGCGGTTAAACTATATCCTGACTATAGGTATCGAATTATTATAAAATTATCCGGGGCGGCCGGTAAAACCTTTAGACTTTCAAAATAGAGGCAAAAACCACCGCCCGTCAAGCCTTAAGTATTTATCCCACAGGTCCCCGCGATGCCAGAACCGAAACGCTCTTCATTGCTCTGCCCCAACTGCCGCAAGCTGATCAGTGCCGACGAACCCCGCTGCCCCTACTGCGGCACCTCCCGGCCCGCCGCCCCGTGGCGCAACAACCCCTGGACCCGCGGGCTGGGCCGGGAGGAGACCCTGGTCAACTGGGTGATTTCTCTCAACGTCGGCATGTTCATCCTCGCCCTGCTGCTCAACCCCACGGGTACCCGGGTGTCGCTGAACCCCCTGACCGCTTTGGCCCCGTCGGATCTCAGCCTCCTGCATCTGGGGGCCACCGGGACCATTCCCATCGACCGCCTGCACCGCTGGTGGTCCCTGTTGTCGGCGAATTACCTCCACGGCGGCATTCTCCACATCGTTTTCAACATGCTGGCTTTCCGGCAGCTGGCGCCCTTTGTCATCCGCGAGTACGGCCCCTATCGCATGATCAGCCTCTACACCCTGAGCGGCGTGGGCGGCTTCCTGGTGTCCTACCTGGCGGGAGTGGCGCTGACCATCGGCGCATCGGCGGCGGTCTGCGGCCTGATCGGCGCGGCCCTGTTCTACGGCAAAAACCGCGGCGGCGCTTACGGTCAGGCGGTTTACAAACAGGTCAGCGGGTGGGTCGTGGGGCTGTTCATCTTCGGTATGCTGGTGCCGGGAATCAACAACTGGGGTCATGGCGGCGGTCTCGTCGGCGGCGCCCTGCTGGGCTACCTGCTGGGCTACCGTGAACGCCGGCCGGAGACCCTCTTTCATAAATCCCTGGCGGGCATCTGCGCCGCCCTGACCGTCCTGACCCTTGGCTGGGCCGCCCTGAGCGCACTTTTCCTGCGGTTTGCGGCCTGAACCGGATCCGAAAGACCCCCACCCTGATGGAACTCGAGCAAAAACTCGCGCTGCTGGGCCGGATAGAGGCCCTCTATGACGCCTATGCGGCCACCCTGACGCTGGCCTGCCGCAGGGGCTGCCACAGCTGCTGCACCCGCAACGTGACCCTGACCACCCTGGAGGCTTACCGGCTGCTGGAGGGGCTTTCCCCCGAGGTGCGCGGCCCCCTCCTGGCGCGGGTGGACGCCCGGGCCGGCGCAAGCCGCTTCCGCCCCCTGATCACCACCAACCAGCTGGCGGAGCTGTGTCTTGCGGGTGAAGAGCCTCCGGCGGAAGACGCCGATCCCGCCTGGGGTCCCTGCCCGCTTCTGACCGATGCCGTCTGCCCGGTCTACCCGCTGCGGCCGTTTGGCTGCCGCAGCTTCGTCTCCGGCCGCAACTGCGGCCCCTTCGGCTGCGCCGAGCAGACCCCGCTGATGGTGACCGTCAACACGGTTTTCCTGCAGGCCATCGAACACCTCGACCAGACCGGCTGCAGCGGGAATTTTTCGGACCTGTTGCGGGTGATGGCGCCCGCCGAGGCCCGCCGGGCCTACCGCCAGGGCACCCTGGACTGCAGGTCGAACGGCTTGATCCGCAACCGCCCCGTCAGAATCCTGATGGTCCCCCCCGAGCACCACGAACCGGCGCGTCCCTGGGTGGCGCAACTCCAGTGCCTGCTGCGCGCGGCTGAAGCCCCCGGGTAAACCTGACGCCCGGGCCGGCTGCCGGCCGCGCGCTTTTTCGGGCAAATCTTTCGGGGGCAGGGACCGATAAAGAGAAAAGTCACCTTTTTGCGGCCCAACGGCTAAGCGGAGTTGCGAAATGAACGCGATCTTGAAAAGGCGCCTGGCCCTCTGCATCATCCTGGCGAGTCTGGCCTTTTGGCCGGACCTTTCGCGGCCGGCGTTTTACAAATACGTCGACAAGGACGGCCACACCCGCTATGTGGACGACGCGGCCAAGATCCCGCCGCAATACCGTGAAAATCTGACCACCTACAAGGAGCGCTATGACGACCTGGCACCGGAGGAACGGGCGGCCCTGAAACACCGCGAGCGCCTGCAAACGGCCCCGGCCGGGTCGGCGGCGGCCGCCGGCGCCCCCGTCGAGGCGGCCGCCAACCGCCCGGAACACTTCACCGGCAGCCGCAAGCCGGATGGGGAGTCCTACGAAACCAAGGTGATCATCCGGGGCAACCAGGTGCTGGTGCCGGTCACCCTGGACTACGAGGGCAATCAGGTGCAAACCCTGCTGCTCCTGGACACCGGGGCATCGCTGATCGCGCTTCACGAGGAGGTCGCCCAGGGCTTGAAGATCCGCAGCACCCAAAAGGCCACGGCGCAGGTGGTCGGCGGCAAAAACATCCCCTTCAAACTGGCCACCCTGAGCTTTGTGCAGGTGGGTCCGGTGCGGGTCAACAACCTGCGCGCGGGGATCATCCGCCACAGCGGCGCCTCGCGGTTCAAGGGGCTGCTGGGAATGAATTTCCTGCGCAACGTGGACTACAGCATCGACTTTGAACGCCAGGTGATCAAATGGCGGCTGTGAGATCCCCGGCACCCCCCACCCGCCCTTCCCGGTAACCTTTTAACCGGCGGCTTGGGATCTAAGCCGGGCCTTTGGCGGCCGTTGCGGCCCTGAGTTTCAGAGGTTCAGCAGACGGGCGGCGTTCCCGCCGCAGATGCGCCCGCGGTCCTCGTCGGAGATTCCGGCGGCCGCCATCTCCGCGAAATATCGGGTGGGGCCGAGGAGCGGGTAGTCGCTGCCGAAGAGAATTTTTTCGCTGCCGACAAGCTCACAGGCCACCCGATAAACATCCGGGTCGTAGAGATACGGCGAGGCGGCCGTGTCGAAGTAGACGTTTTGCAGCGACGCCTTGACCTCCTTTTTGAGCAGCTGGTAGAAAAAGAGCCCGCCCCCCCAGTGGGCCAGCACGATCTTGTTTTCGGGAAAGCGCCTGACCAGATCGTAGATCTGCCGCAGGGTGTTGGGGGTCTTGCCGGGATAGAGATGCCCCACCGGCTCGTTGGTGTGGATCATGGCGATCAACCCCTTGGCCAAACACAGCGCCATCAGGGGGGCCATTTTGTCCAGGGCGGCGGCGTCGATGCCGGACTGGTAGAAGGCCAGCTCCCCGATGCCCGACAGCCCAGCGTCAAGGCAGCGGCGGGTTTCGGCCTCGGCCTGGGGGCTGAAGGGGTCCAGGCAGCAGAGCCCCACCAGCCGCCCGGGGTAGCGTCCCACGGCATCCAGCACGTAGTCGTTGTTCAGACGGGCGGTCCGGGCATCGCGCCAGGGAAAGCCGAAAACCACCGACCGGTCGACCCCCTGGGCATCCATTGCGGCGACCAGTTCCCCGGCCCCCACCAGTCTGGCTTTGGGGGCGGCGTAGAGCAATTCGAAGGCCGGCTCCCCCCGGAAATAATTTTCCCGGTTCTGGCGCACCGCCGCCGGGAAGATGTGGGTGTGGCAGTCGATGATCATCGTGGTTGCCTCCTTGACAGGCGTGAAAAAATCCAACGGGCGGGCCCGGCGGCGCCCGCGATCAGAGGTGGGCGATGTTTTTCCTGGTGGGCGGGATTTCACCCAAAACCGTCGTTTTGGACCCGGCTGCCCGCCGCTGTCCGGCCTGCGGTCTTTTCCAGGCCCGCCTGCAGCGGGTGGACCACTACCTCAACCTGTTCTTCATCCCGTTGTGGCGGGTGAAAAAAGGGGCGCCGCTGCTGGTCTGCAGCCGCTGCGGAACCCTCTCAGACCCGAACGCCGGCGCCGCAGCCGCTGTGGCCCCCCCGAGCGCAACCTGCAGCCGCTGCGGGCGGGCGCTGGCACCGGACTTTCGTTATTGCCCGCACTGCGGCCAGCGGCGTTGAAAATCAGACCTGGCGCACGTGGTACTCGCTGATCCGGTTGCCGTCCTTTTTCTGGACCGTCACGATGAAGGACCCGATGGGAATCTCCTCCTTCTCCTGGGGGATCTTGCCGATCTGATTGAGGACGAAGCCCGAGAAGGTGTCATACTCCCTGGACTCGGGGATCTCCATGGGGATCTTTTCATTGACCTCCTCGACGTCGGTTTTGCCCAGAACGATCCATTCCTTGTTTTTCAAGCGGACGATGCGGGCCTCCACCTTGTCGGTTTCGTCGCTGATCTCCCCGACGATCTCCTCCAGGACGTCCTCCAATGTGATCAAACCGGCCACCCCCCCGTGCTCATCGACGACGATCGCCAGGTGGCTTTTGCGGCGTTTGAATTGGCGCAGGAGGGAGTCGAGTTTCTTGTTTTCCGGAACGAAGTAGGGCGGCTGCATCAGCTGCCGCACATCCAGGGGCGCGTTGGCGGACAGGTGCCGCATGAAGAGGTCCTTGATGTTCAAAATCCCGACCACGTGGTCGATGTCCCCGCGGATGACGGGAATCCGGGAAAAGCCCGACTGGACGATCTCATCCACCCGCAGTTCATCGTCGACGTCAATGACGTACATGTCCGCCCGCGGGGTCATGATTTCATAGGCATTGGTGTCGTCAAACTCGAAAATGTTGTGGATCAGCTCCTTTTCCTCCTCCTTGATCTCGCCCTCCTCCTCGACCACCTCCACGAAGGTCAACAGCTCCTCCTCGGTGACGGTGGGGGTCCTTTTGATTTTGCCGGTCAATTTCGGTATGAAGTCGAGGAACTTGATCAGGGGAAAAAAGAGGATCGACAGCCAGAAAATGGGGAGGATGACGATTTTGGAAATCAGGATGTTGTTGCGGGTGGCAATGGATTTGGGGAATATTTCGCCAAAGACCAGGATGAGAAAGGTCATGACGCCGGTGACGATCCCCACCGCCCGGTCCTGGAAATAGTCCAGGGAGAGGGCCGTGGCCAGGGACGAGGCGCCGATGTTGACCAGGTTGTTGCCGATCAGGATGGTGGCCAGCAGCCGGTGGGGATCCTCCTTCATGCGCATGATCAGGAGGTTGGTTCTGCCCGCCATCTTCCCCAGGTGGCGGGCCTTGACCCGGCTGATGGAAAAAAGGGCCGTTTCGGCGGATGAAAAAAAACCGGAAAAAAAGAGCAACACAACCAGAATGAAAATCTGATCGAGCATGTTTGTTGTTTTTCCTGCCTTGGCGCGCTCGCCAACCGGGTCTCAATTGAACCGAAAATATAGAGAAATCATGCGCCTGTGTCAAACAAGAAACGCACCGCCGGCGGACGGCGGCGGGGGAGCGGAGGCTGCGCCCGCCGCCCGCTGGGGCAGGTGCCGCTCAGCGACCAGCTGCCCCGCTGAGAGAACCGTCGTATGAAAACCGAACGCCACGTCGTTCTCATCACCCCCGAGGTCCACTGGAACACCGGCAACATCGGGCGCACCTGCCTGGGCGTCGGCGCCAGGCTGCACCTGATCGAACCGCTGGGTTTTTCCCTGACCAGCAAGGCGGTCAAACGGGCCGGCCTGGATTACTGGCCGCGGGTGGACCTCAAGGTCTGGGAAAACTGGACGGCCTTCAGCGCCAGCCAGCAACCGCTGACTGAAGAAATCGCCCTGCTGAGCAAAAACGGCCCCCGCTCCTTCTGGGAGATCACCCCGGGCAAACGCCAATTCCTGGTTTTCGGCTCGGAAACCGGCGGCCTGCCGGAGGCCATCCGCCGCCGCTACCCTCACCGCACCTACCACATTCCCATCTCGCGCCAGATCCGCTGCCTGAACCTCTCCACGGCCGTCGGCATCGTTTTGTACGAAAGCCTGCGGACCAGCGGCATCGGCCATGAATGGCCGCCGGCCGCCGACGGCGCCGCGGGGGGGTGACGGCCGCTTTGGGCTGTGGCGGCACCCGCAGGGGAGCGGTGGGGGCCGCCGCCGGCCGGGGCTGGAACCCCACCGGTGGCGGAGGGGTGACTTTCAGATTTTTTCTTTTGGGGTAATTCACGCTGGGCAGGCGGTTGGTGGGAGAGCTGGCGGGCAGCGGGCCGCAGCCGGATCCTCGGGGGTTGCATCAGCCGGCGGCTTTCAGATGGCTGCCGTGCCATCGGCCGCCGGGCAGCAGGATCAACGGCAACCGCCAGCAGTTGGGGAACACTCGGGGCGGGCCGAGGTCACGGGTACCGTCTGCCGTCAGGAGCGCTTACTTCACCGCCAGGCTGGCCATAAAGTTTTTGACCATCCGCTCGCGATCGTCATCACTGATGGTCTGCGGCAATTTTTCCAGGACCCGGTCGATCGCCGCATCCACCAGTTCGTTGCGGAATTTCTGCCGCGCCCTGAGGATCTGGCCTTCGACCTTGCGCTGGGATTCCAGCAGCATGTTGCGCGCCTGCTGGCGGGCCTCCTCGATAATGCGCTCCTTGCTGCTGACCCCCAGGTTGATGATGCGCTCCTTCATTTCGGCCAGTTGGGCGCCGCTTTCCTCCAGTTGCCGGCTGGCCTGCTTGGCCTGCTCAGCGGCTTGCTGGCGCTGCTCTTCGATGCGTTGGATTTCGATGGAGAGTGCCATCTTGCGGCCTTGCAGAAAGTTCCTGAGGGGTTCACGGGAAAATTTGACGATGACAAAGGCCAGCAGTCCGAAGTTGACCCAGCGCATCACCAGATCGTAGGTCGGCCGCCACCCCCCGGCTTGCTCGGCCGCCAGGGCGGCGCCCGCCCACAGCAGCATCAGAAAAAAAGCCAGGGCCGCGATCCGGGCCCATCCGCAGCGTTTATCGCGGCACTTCATCGGGTTAACCTCCGCTCCAGCAATTTTTCCATGATGTTCAGCGCAAGGCTCTCGGATTCCTGTTCAAGCCTCTGGCGGGCCGCCGCCAGCTGTTCGCTCACGGTCTGTTGGGTTTTGCTTCTGAGGCTTTCCATTTCCTGGCGGACGCCCTTGATGATTTCCGAAGCATGGTGCTGCCCCTCGCTCTCCATCTCCATGGTGGCCCGCAAGGCCTCGTTGCGCACCGTTTTTTCACGCGCGGCCAATTCCTTCATCAGGCGGGTCATCTCCTTTTCGGTCTCCAGGATCTCCAGCTTCATCCTGTCGAGATAACCGGCGCGCTCGGCCATGGTGCGGCGCAAGGGCTGAATCAGGATCCCGTTGATCAGAAAAAGGAAAATCAGGAATGAGATCAGCTGCACCACCAGCGTCGCGTTGATGCTGATAAGGGCGATGTTGCTGACAATCTGGAAATCCATATCCCGTCCACCCGCTGTGGGAAAAACCCGTTATTCGGAAAAAAGGCATCCGCCCCCGGCGGGCGGGCTGCCCTTGGCGAGCGCCGCAATCAGACCACGAAGAGCAGCAGCAGCGCGATCACCAGAGAGTAAATACCGGTGGATTCGGCCACGGCCTGGCCCACCAGCATGGTTCGGGTCAGCAGGCCCGCCTCCCGGGGGTTCTTGCCGATGGCCTCGCAGGCTTTGGCCGCCACCATCCCCTCGCCGACCCCGGGCCCGATGGCGCCCAAGCCCATGGAAAGTCCCGCGCCCAGAAAGGCTGCGGCTTTGACAAGATCCATACCTTCAATTGCCATGATCTTCCTCCTCGTTTACCCGTCTGTCACGACGATTTTGAATGGGACCGCATCTGTTCCGTCAAAACGACCGCAGAACGGCCGGTGTTGCGTGAGGCCTAAACCACAAAAATCAGGACCAGGCTGACCACCATGGCGTAAATCGCGGTGGACTGCGAAACGGCCTGGCCCACCAGCATGATCCGCATCAGCTCCGGCGCGCTCGGCAAGTTGCGCGCCACCCAGCAGACCGCTCTTTCCGCGGCCATCCCGTTGCCCAGCCCCGGCCCGATGCCGCCGAAGCCGGTGCTCAACCCGGCCCCCAGCAGTGCCATAGAGGTTTGCAGCTGGGTGGTTTCGGGAAACACCTTGAACATCAGGATGAAGCTTACCAGAAGCCCGAAAATGGCCGGGGTTTGGGCCACGGCCTGGCCCACCAGCATCACCGTGGTGACATTGCCGGTGGCCTCCGGCTGACGGGCGACGCCCTCGCAACTGCCGCCGGCGGCCATGCCGCCGCCGTAGCCCGAGCCGATCGCGGCCAGTCCCGTGCTGAGCCCCGCACCCACCAGCGCCGCCCAGGTGGGGTTGAGGGGGGCCGCCGAGAAATCCATGAAGAGCAGGATAAAGGCCACCACCAGCGAGAAGATCGCCGGGGTCTGGCAGACGGCCGAGCCGATCAGCATGTTGGTGGTCAGGCTGCCGGCGGCCGCCGGCTGGCGCGAAATCCCGAGGCATGCCTGGCCGCCGGGAAATCCGGAGCCGACCCCCGAGCCGATGGCGCCGAAGCCCATGCTGAGGCCGGCCCCCAAAAGCGCCGCGGCCTTGATCATGCTGGCACCGCCCGGGTTCATGAAGAGCAGCAGGATGGCCACCACCAGGGCGAAAATGGAAGCGGACTCGGCCACGGCCTGCCCCACCAGCATATTTTTGAAGATATCGCCGGAGATCTTGGGGTTTCTGGATACGGCCAGATTCGCCAGGGCGGCGGTGTAGCCCTCACCGATGGCGGCCCCGACGGCGCCGAGCCCCATGGCAACCCCCCCGCCGACGAATGCGGCGACCTTAACCCAGGCCTGAGCATCGAATTCCATCATCTATTTCACCTGGATGGAAATGTAAACAAGGGTTAGCATTGTGAAAACGAAGGCTTGAATCGTTCCCACGAATATTCCGAAAAAGGCCACCAGAAACGGCGGCAGCACGAGGCTGTAGCACAGGTAGGAGACCACCAGAATGATGATCGCGCCCCCCATGATGTTGCCGAAGAGACGAAAGGAAATGGAGATGATCTTGGCCAGTTCGCCGATCACGTTGAGCGGCATCATGAAGAAGACGGGCTGGAAATACTCCTTGGCGTAAGCTTTAAAACCTTTGGAGCGGATGCCGGCATAGTGGGCGATGACAAACCCCATGATGCCCAGGCTGAGGGGGGTGTTGAGATCCTTGGTGGGCTCTTCCAGGTGCGGGAAGACCCCCAGCCAGTTGGACAAA
>JASFIY010000008.1:0-13710 GCA_050122415.1 Desulfobacteraceae bacterium | reverse complement strand
GCCTACCTCCCATAATGGGGTTGGCGGGAATTTACAACCGCAATTCCTCGGGCCGATCCAAGTTCGTCGCCGTCGGCCCTCCTTCCAGCGCCCGTCGTTTCGGCGCCAAAACGCGCGGCGGCGGGCGCCGAACCCGTCCGCCGCGGTCGGTGTCGGCGCATTCCGCGGTTGAAATCTCCCGGGGACCTGTTAGACTTCTGAAAAACTCGCCCCGGCGGCGCCGCTCGCGGGGCGACAAGGAGACCGATGGCAATCGATCTGCCCACATACCTGAATCGGCCGTTGACGGTGGGCGGCCGCCGGATCCGGGGCCGGCTGGCCCTGGCGCCCATGACCTACCTGGGAAACGTGGCCTTCCGCGAACTGCTCTCGGGCTTCGGCGGCTACGGCCTGCTGTTCAGCGAGATGTGCAGCGCCAAGCGGCTGCCCCGGGAGAACCCGGCCGCATCGGCTTTCTTCCGCTGGCGGCCCCGGGAACTGCCGCACCTGGTCTGCCAGATCTTCGGCGCCGAGCCCGAGGTCATGGCGGCGGCGGCGGCGCGCGTCGCCCGGGAGGGTTTTTTCGGGGTGGACATCAACCTGGGCTGCTCGGTTTCCGCCATCTGCCGCCAGAACTGCGGGGCCGCCCTGCTGCGGGAGCCGGCCCGCGCCGCGGCCATCGTGGCCGCCGTGCGTCGGTCCGTCTCGATCCCGCTTTTCGTCAAATACCGCACCGGCTGGCGGGACGACCCCGCGGCGGCCGTGGACCTGGCCCGGCGCTTCGAGGACGCCGGGGCCGACGCCCTGACCTTTCACCCGCGGGTGGCGCCGGACCGCCGGGCGCGCCCGCCCAAATGGGACTACATCCGCCAGGTCAAGGCGGCCGTGGCCATCCCGGTCTTCGGCAACGGCAACGTCTTCGACGCCGAGGACTGCCGCCGCATGATCGCCACCACAGGCTGCGACGGCGTGATGATCGGGCGCATGGCGATCGCCCGGCCCTGGATTTTCGCCCAGATCGCCGACGGCCTGCGGCCGGGGCCGGAGGCCTTTGCGCGGGCGGGGCTGGAGATGGTCCGGCTGCTTGAGCGCCACTTCGACCCGGAGCGCGCCCTGCGACGCCTCAAACGCTGGGCGCCGTATTTTTGCGCCAATTACCCCTTCGGCCACACCCTTTGCTCCCGTCTGATCAACCGCGACTGCCTGGCGGCGGCGGTCGATTGTCTGCGGGAGTTTTTCGACGGCGACCCCGCACCCTTGGCCCGGCCCAACATGAATTTCATGCGTTGACCGGCCCCGGGGCGCCTTCAGGCCTCCCGCAGGGCCCGGCGGTAGAAGTTGTCGATGTATTCCTTGACCATCCGGCGGGCCGAAAAGCGCGGGGCATTGCTCTTGATGGCCGCCTTCATGACCCGGACCCAGTCGTGGGGCACCCCGCTGTCGGCGACCCGGTAGTAGAGGGGGATCACCGTTTCGGTCAGCAGCCGGTAGAGGCTCTCGGCGTCGGCCGGGCTGCGGCCTTCGGCCGGTCCCCTCGTTTCCTCCCCGAAGATCCAGCCGTTCTGGCCGTCGTAGCCCTCCAACCACCAGCCGTCGCCGATGCTCAGCTGCGGGACGCCGTTCAGGGCGGCCTTCATGCCGCTGGTGCCGCTGGCCTCCAGCGGCGGCAGGGGGGTGTTGAGCCAGACGTCCACCCCGTGCACCATGTACTGGGCGAACTGCTCGTCGTAGTCCTCCACGAAGGCGATCCGCCCGCCCATGGCGGGGTCCCGGGCGGCATTGAAGACCCGCTGCAGCAGGCGCTTGGCCGGTTCGTCGGCCGGGTGGGCCTTGCCGGCGAAGATGATCTGGATCGGCTCCCAGCGGCTGTTCAGCAGGCTCTTGAGGCGTTCAGGGTCCGAAAAGATCAGGTCCGCGCGCTTGTAGGTGGCAAAGCGGCGGGCGAAGCCCAGGGTCAGGACGGCGGGGTCCAGCAGCACCCCGCCGGCCATGGCCATCGACGGGCTGACGGGGTCCGCGGCCCAGCGCCGGCGGGTGCGTTCGCGGATGGCGTTGATGAGCTTGATCTTGAGCCAGTAGTGCCTCTGCCACAGCTCGGCGTCGGGGATTTCGTCGACCATCTCCCAGAGCAGGGGGTTGTCGTGGTCCTCCAGCCAGTTGGGCCCCAGGTAGCGGTTGAAGAGCAGCTCCAGCTTGGGCTCGATCCAGGTGGGCACGTGCACGCCGTTGGTCACATGGCCGATGGGCACCTGGTCCACCGGCAGCTCAGTCCACAGGCACTGCCACATCCGGCGGGACTCCTGACCGTGCCGCCGGCTGACCCCGTTGCGGTAACCCGAGGCCCGCAGGGCGAAGGCCGTCATGTTGAAGCCGACCCGGGGTTCCTCCGGGTGCACCCCCAGCTGAAGGAAGGCGTCCCGCTCCAGGTTCAGGGCCGGCCAGTAGACGTTGAAGTACTTCTCCATCAGGGGGAAGGGAAAGACGTCGTGGCCGGCCGGCACCGGCGTGTGGGTGGTAAAGACCGAGGTGGCCTGAACCTGGCGCAAGGCCTCCGCGAACCCCATGCCGGCGGCGACTCTCTCGCGAATGCGCTCCAGCAGGGCGAAGGCCGCGTGGCCCTCGTTGAGGTGCAGGACCGAATGCCGGATGCCAAGGGTTTCGAGCACCGTGGAGCCGCCGATGCCCAGAACGATCTCCTGGCGCAGGCGCTGTTCGCGGTCCCCGGTGTAGAGGCGCGCCGAGATGCCGCGGTTCCAGGGGTCGTTGAGGTCGATGTCGGTGTCCATCAGGAGAAGGCGCACCCGCCCGACGTCGATTTGCCAGACCGCCACATGGATGGGGGGTTCGATCAGGGGGACGCGCACCACCACCTGCCGGCCGTCGGCGTCCAGCACCCGGGCGATGGAGGCGGCGTCGCGCTCCAAGGGCTCGTCGCGGTTTTCCTGCCAGCCGTCCTCGCGGATGCGCTGGCAGAGGTAGCCCTCGGGGTACATGAAGCCGACCGCCACCAGCGGCACCGCCAGGTCGCTGCACTCCTTGATGAAATCCCCGGCCAGAAAGCCCAGGCCGCCGGCGTAGAAGGGCAGCGAGTGGTGCAGGCCGTACTCGGCCGAAAAATAGGCGATGGCCGGCCGGCCGGGTTCGGCCCCGTTGTTCAGCAGGCTGCAGGCCCGCGGCCGGATGCCCTGGCGGAAGTGGGACAGGGTGAGGTCGTAGTGGCGCCGGTAGTCCGGGTTCCGGGCCGCGGCCGCCAAGGCCTCGGCCGACAACTCGCGCAGCAGCTTGTCGGGGTTGTGGCCGCTGTCCTTCCAGGCCCTGCGGTTGAGGCGCTTGAAGACCATGCGGGCCGCCGGGTGCCAACTCCACCAGAGGTTCTCGGCCAGGTCGGCGAGCCCGGCCAGGCGCGGCGGCAGGTGGGCAAAGAGCGCGGTGTGGTTCATCGCGGGCATCCCTGTTTGTGGAAATGGGGCCCCGGCGGCGTCTGGCGGTGTGGCGGCCCGAGCGGCCGGTGGGACCGGAACCGGTGCCGCCGCCATGGGGCCGAAAGCGACTGAAGTTTTTTTCTATCACAGCCCCGGGCGGGGCTCAACGGGAAGTTGCGGCGCGCCCGGGCCGATGGCCGTGGCCACCCGCCGGGGCCGACAGTTTGGGCCGCTGCGCCCGATTCCGCCATGCGCCCGTCCTTTGCAGCGGGCGGGATGATGCTGGTGGCGATTGCGCAGCGGATCCCGGAGGTCGGGAAAACGGGCAATAAAAAAGGAGCGGTGGTGGCGGCCACGCTCCTTTTTTATTTTTTTGGCTGAGGGACTAGGATTCGAACCTAGGTTAACGGGGCCAGAACCCGTCGTCCTGCCACTAGACGATCCCTCAGTGATTATCCGGCTCTTTTATCAAAACGCCCGAGCGGCCGTCAAGAAAAAAACCGCCCGCCGGCCGCAGCCGGCATCACGCCGCGGGGTCCTGGATGAAGGCCGCCGCGGCCCGCAGGCGCTCCAGGACCTTGTCCTTGCCGATGATCTCGGTGATTTCGAAGATGCCCGGGCTGGCGGTCCGCCCGGTCAGGGCCACCCGCACGGGCTGGGCGATCTTGCCCAGCTTCAAGCCGGTTGCGGCCATCACGGCCTGGAAGGCGCCCTCCAGGCTTTCGGGGGTGAATGCCGGCAAGGCTTCCAGTTGCCGCGCCAGGCGCTCCAGCGGCTCCACGGCATCCCGGGTGAGAAATTTGGCGGCCGCCTGTTCGTCGTAGGTGATGGTCTCGGCGTAGTAGAAGCGGGCGTCGCGGGCCATGTCCACCAGAGTTTTGCTGCGGGGCTGAAGGGTTGCGATGACCCGTTCGATAAAGGGGCCCTCCGCGGCGGCCACCCCCTCGGCTTCGAGAAAGGGGATCAGGCGCGGCGCCAGCTGCCGGGGGGGCATGGCCTGGATGTGGTCGGCGTTGAGCGCCAGAAGCTTTTCGAAGTCGAAGACCCCCGCCGAACGGCCGATGTTCTCCAGGGAGAACTTTTCCACCAGTTCCGCGACGGTGAAAAACTCCTGGTCCCCGTGGGACCACCCCAGCCGGACCAGGTAGTTCAGGAAGGCCTCGGGCAGAAAACCCATGTCCCGGTAGGCGGTCACCGACGTGGCGCCGTGGCGCTTGCTCAGGCGGGCCTTGTCCTTGCCGAGCACCATGGGCACGTGGCCGAAGGTCGGCAGGGGGCTGTCGAAGGCCTGGAAGAGCAGGATCTGTTTGGGGGTGTTGCTGACGTGGTCGTCGCCGCGGATGATCGTGTTGACCCCCATGGTGATGTCGTCCACCACCACCGCCAGGTTGTAGGTGGGCGTGCCGTCGCTGCGCTGGATGATGAAATCGTCCAGCTCCGAGTTCTGAAAGACGATCTCGCCCTTGACCACGTCCGGGATCACGGTGACGCCCTCCAGGGGGACCTTGAAGCGCACCACGGCGCCCTCACCGCCGGAAAGCCCTTTTTCGCGGCAGGTGCCGTCATAACGGGGTTTGCCGCCGCCGGCCATCGCCCGCTGGCGCATGGCCTCCACCGCCGCCGGCGGGCAGGTGCAGTGGTAGGCGTGGCCGGCTGCCAGCAGCTGCTGGATGTGCTCCCGGTAGATGGCCAGGCGCCGGGACTGGTAGTAGGGGCCGTCGTCCCAGTCGATGCCCAGCCACGTCAGGGCCTCGAAAATGGCGTCCACCGAGGCCTGGGTGGAGCGCGCGACGTCGGTGTCTTCGATCCGCAGCACGAAGCGACCGTGCATGTGGCGGGCGTAAAGCCAGTTGAACAGCGCGGTCCGGGCCCCGCCGACGTGCAGGTAGCCGCTGGGGCTGGGGGGAAAGCGGGTGACGATTTCCTTCATTTTACTCACCTTGGTGCCGGTAAAAATAACTAATCAACTATTCTGTTTGAGTCATAAGAAATTCGGGCGGCGGCCCCCGCGCCGAGCCCGGCGGATGCCGGGCAGCGGCCGGCGGATGTGCCCTGGGGAAACCGCCGCGGGTTGCCGGATCGGCCCCGATTTTGGGCTGTAACGAAAAATAAATATAATTTACAGAGGGTTGTGATGCTACCGGTCCGGCTTCAGCCTTCGGCAAGCCTCCATAGCACAGAACCCAGGCGACTACAAGATGTCAAAAATCGAAGGCGCCTGTGAAAGTTCTTGACAATCGGGATGATTTCAATTACTAGAGAACAACTTTTCCAGCAAGGGGTTTTATGGCGATTTTTACAAGTTAAAACATATAGTTAGGAGATGACTAATGGCCTTACCAAAACACAAAACCTCTAAGTCAAAGCGGGATATGCGGCGGGCCCAGAAAAAACTGGCGGCGGTGGCCGTCACCCAATGCCCCCAGTGCGGCGAGGCCAAGCTGCCGCACCATGTCTGCCCGGAATGCGGGGTCTACAAAGGGCGGGACGTTGTGAAAACCGAGGAAGGCTAATCGAAAAGGGTGCCACCCATGACGACCGACGTGATCGAAACCGCCAAGCCCCCCCGGGGATTGGACCCCGAAGACCGGCAAATGGTGGTGGACACCATTCGCCAGCTGCGCAAACGACTTCTGACCAAAGAAAAAATCCTCGAATTCGACAAAAAGGAGATCTTTCCCGAAGCCGAGATCCGCGAAATGCTGGGCCCCGAGATCGGCCTGCAGCTCCTTTTTCTTCCCGAAGCATACGGCGGCATGGGTGGCGGGGCGCGCGACACCTGCGCCGTCACCCGTGAGCTGGGCAAGATCTGCCTGGGCGTGGGAACGGCCTTTTTCGCCATCCAGCTGGGGGCCGACCCGATTTTCGTCGGCGCCACCCGCCAGCAGAAGGAGAAGTGGCTGGGGGCGATCGCCTCGGGCGACACCCTGGTGGCCTACGCGGTCACCGAGCCCGGGGCCGGCAGCAACCTTGCGGCCTTGAAAACCAAGGCCGACCCGGTCCTCGACGCGGCCGACAAGGTCGTCGGCTACACACTAAACGGCACCAAGCAGTTCATCTCCACCGGGGGGTATGCCGACTTTGTCACCGTCCTGGCCAAAACCCCGGAGGGCCCCTCCTTTTTCATCGTCGAGCGCGGGACCCCCGGCTTCGTTCAGGGCAAGAGCGAGGAAAAACACGGCATCCGGGCATCCAACACCTCGCCGTTGTCCTTCAGCGATGTCTACGTGCCGGTGGAAAACCTGATCGGGGAGGTCCCCGGCCAGGGGATGAAACAGGCCAACCGGGTGTTCGGCTACACCCGCCTGATGGTGGCCGCCATGGCCCTGGGGGCCGGTGAGGCGGCCATGGAAATCGCCATCCGCTACGCCGCCGAGCGCATCCAGTTCGGCGGGCCGCTGTCCGAGAAGCAGGGGTACACCCACAAGCTGATCGTTCCCAGCGTGGTGCGCCTGGCGGCGGCCGAGGCCTACATGGACGAGGTGGCGCTGCGACTGGACTCCGGCGACGAAGACCTCCAGGTGGAGGGCTCCATTTCCAAGCTTTTCACCACCGAAGCGGCCAACACGGCGGCCGAACACGCCATGCAGGCCCTCGGCGGATACGGCTACATCTGCGAGTTCGAAGTCGAGAAGATCAAGCGCGACGTCCGCATCACCAGCATCTACGAGGGCACCAGCGAAATTCAGCAGAGCATCATCAGCACCTTTCGCTGGAAGGCCTCTCGCAAGACCAAAGGCGGCTTCTACGGCGCGATCGCCGCGGAAATGGCGCGTCTGGCCGACGCGGGGCCCGAGGACCCGGGCTGCCGGATCCTGGCGCAGGCCGCCACGGTCCTCAACGCCGCCATCGACCTGGCGCATGAAAACCGCCTGACCAAGCAGCAGTACTTGATGTTCGCCCTGGCGGACATGATGACCCACGTGGAGGTCGGCGCCAGCATGGCCCGCCGCGCCGTCGCCTACGCCGGTCAGGCCGACCCCCGGGCGGCGGAATATTGCCACATGGCGCGGATTTTCGCTGCCGAAGTCGCCGAGCGGGTGGCGGTCAACCTGAACAAGATCGTGGTCGGCTCCGGGGTCTTCGGCACCGCCGAGGCCGACGCCTTTCTTCAGGGGGTATCCCATCAAACGCTGATCCTGAGCGGATCTTCCGTCATCGCCGACATGGACCGGGTGGCGGATTTCATCTTCGAGCGATCCTCATGAGCGAAACAAGCGTGCGCACCGTGGTGGTCACCGGGGGCTCCCGGGGCATCGGCCGGGCGGTCTGCCGGGTCTTCGCCGTTCCCGGCTGCCGGGTGTTTTTCAACTACGCCGCCGCGGCCGATGCGGCCCGCGAGGTGGAGCAGCTGGCGGCGGCTGCCGGGGGCCGGGCCACCGGCATCCAGGCCGATGTCGCCGACGAGGCCAGCGTCAAGGCCTTCATCGACCAGGTGCTGGCCGAAACCGGGCGCATCGACGTGCTGGTCAACAACGCCGGCATCACCCGCGACGGCCTGCTGGTGCGGATGAAGGCCGAGGACTGGGACGCGGTGGTGGACACCAATCTCAAGGGCGCCTTTCTCTGTACCAAACTGGCCGCCAAGGTGATGATGAAGCAGCGCTTCGGCCGCATCATCAACATCTCCTCGGTGGTGGCGGTCACCGGCAATCCCGGTCAGGCCAACTACGTGGCCTCCAAGGCCGGGCTGATCGGCTTCACCAAGGCGGTCGCGCTGGAGCTGGCCTCCCGCGGGATCACGGCCAATGCGGTGGCCCCGGGGTTCATCGAGACCGACATGACGGCCTCCCTGGGGGAAAAGGCCCGGGACGCGATGGTCGCCCAGATTCCGCTGGGACGCCCCGGAACGGCCGAGGAGGTGGCCGCGGTGGTGGAATTTCTGGCCTCCGAACGGGCGGCCTACCTGACCGGTCAGGTGCTGCACGTCAGCGGCGGCATGGTCGTCTAAAACGGGCCGCTGCGGCCCGCCAAGGTTTCTATTTATTTCCAAATACAATTTTTCCAAGGAGGGGAACCCCATGTCAGTTGAAGATAAGGTGAAGAAAATCATTGCCGAGAAGCTGAGCGTCGATCTTGCGGAGGTCGTTCCCGAGGCCTCTTTCGTGGACGATCTGGGCGCCGACTCGCTGGACCTGGTGGAGCTGATCATGTCCATGGAGGAGGAGTTCGACGTCGAGATCTCCGACGAGGATGCCGAGAAGATGGCGACCGTCAAGGATGCCATGGACTACATCGCCAGCCATTCGTGAGGAAAGCGGCCGACAGTTCGAATCGGGTTCGGGCCGACGCCAACCGGCGGTAAAAAGCGGCCGGCCCGGCAGGTTCGCGGCAGGGGGGCAACCGGGCGGATGATGGGGACGAGGGAGGAAGCGCTTTGGACAGGCGGGTTGTGATTACAGGAGTGGGGCTCGTCACGCCGCTGGGGATCGGCGTTGAAGAGACGTGGCAGGGCTTGTGTGCCGGAAAGTCCGGAATCGGGGAAATCACCCGCTTCGACGCCTCCGACTACGACACCCGGATCGCCGGGGAGGTCAGAGGGTTCAAACCCGAGGATTTTCTGCCCAAGAAAGAGGCCAAACGGCTGGAGCCGCATATCTCCTACTCCATCGCCGCCGCGCGCATGGCGCTGGAGGACTCCGGCCTGAAGATCACCAATGCCAATTCCAGCCGGGTCGGCGTGTTGACCGGCTGCGGGCTGGGGGGACTGGCGATGCTCGAGCGCACCAACCGGGTGCTGGAAACCCGCGGGCCGCGGCGGGTCAGCCCGTTCTACATCCCCATGATCATCGGCAATATGGCCCCCGGGATGATCTCCATCCAGTTCGGCGCCAAGGGGCCCAACTCCTCGGTGGCCACCGCCTGCGCCGCGGGGGCCCACGCCATCGGCGATGCGGTCAATATCATCAAGCGCGGGGCCGCCGATGCGATGATCGCCGGCGGGGTGGAATCGGTCATCACGCCCACCTGCATCGCCGGTTTCAACGCCATGAAGGCGCTCTCCACCCGCAACGACGACCCCCAGAAGGCCTCCCGGCCTTTCGACCGCGACCGTGACGGTTTCGTGGTCGGCGAGGGCTCGGGCATCCTGATCCTGGAAACCCTCGAGGCGGCCTTGGCGCGGGGGGCGAAGATCTACGCCGAGATCATCGGCTACGGCATGAGCGGCGACGGCTACCATATGACCTCGCCATCCCCCGACGGCGAGGGCGCGGCCCGCTGCATGGCGGCGGCCCTCCAGGACGCCGGCATCGAACCGGCCGCGGTCGATTACATCAACGCCCACGGAACCTCCACCCAGCTCAACGACCTGTTCGAGACCCGGGCGGTCAAGGCCGTTTTCGGCGAAAGCGCGCGCGCGCTCATGATCAGCGCCACCAAATCGATGACCGGCCATCTGCTGGGCGGCGCCGGCGGCATCGAAACGGTTTTTACAGCGCTGGCGCTTCAGCGCGGAATGGTGCCCCCGACCATCAACCTGGAGAACCCCGCAGACGAGTGCGACCTGGATTACGTTCCCGGGGTCGCCCGCCAGGCGCCGATCCGGGTGGCCATGACCAACTCGTTCGGCTTCGGAGGGACCAACGCCGCCCTGATTCTGAAACGGCACCCGGACTGAGGGCTGCCCGACTGCCGTGATGCCCCACCGGGCAGGGACCCGCGGCCGGCCCCCGGGGTGGTCCCCAACGGAGCCCCGGGTGATGCCGCCCTTGACCCGCCTTCCCCCTCCTCGAAAATCCGGCCGCACCGTTTTTTTTCTTGCGATCCGCTCCGTCAAACTATAGATTCAAAAATTCTATATATTGCTCACCGGACTTCCCCGGGAGGAAACCGACATTCGAGGTGCGCAGCATGCCCGAAACAGAAACGCCGATTATCGTCGGGAGCGATCACGCCGCCTTTGCCTTGAAAGAGGCGGTCAAAGCCTATCTCGTGCAAAGGGGCATCGGGATCCGGGATGCCGGCACGCACGCGACGACCTCGGTGGATTACCCGGATTTCGGGGTGCAGGTCGCCCGGGCGGTCTCCCGCGGCGAATACCACCGCGGGATTCTGATCTGCGGCACCGGCATCGGGATGTCCATCGTGGCCAACCGCTTCCCCCACGTCCGGGCGGCGCTGTGCAACGACCTGTTCGCAGCCCTGATGAGCCGGCGCCACAACGACGCCAACATTCTCGTCATGGGCGGACGGGTCATCGGCGAGGGGCTGGCCCTTGAGATCGTTCGGGCCTGGCTGGAAACCCCCTTCGAGGGCGGGCGCCACCAGGGCCGCTTGGATAAGTTCGACAGCCTGGGCCACACCCAATAAACGGGGGGCGATCCGCCACCCGAGGCCGGGAGCGCGTCTTTGCCCAGCACATCTTCCGTCACATCGCCATCGCAGAGGAAACCTTTTTTGAAAGCAACGGTGATTGAAAAAGTAGATCCCGAGATCGCCGCGGTCATCTCCCGCGAGTTGGATCGCCAGAGCCACACCCTGGAATTGATCGCCTCCGAAAACATCGCCAGCCCGGCCGTCATGGCCGTCCAGGGCAGCGTGCTGACCAACAAATACGCCGAAGGCTACCCCGGCCGGCGCTATTACGGCGGCTGCGAGTTCGTCGACATGGCCGAAAATCTGGCCATCGCGCGTGCCCGGCGGCTGTTCGACGCCGCCTACGCCAATGTCCAGCCGCACTCCGGCTCCCAGGCCAACATGGCGGTCTACTTCGCCCTGCTGCAGCCGGGGGACACCGTTCTGGGGATGGACCTCTCCCACGGCGGCCATTTGACCCACGGCAGTCCGGCCAGCTTTTCCGGGCGGTTGTTCCACTTCGTGCATTACGGGGTGCGCCGGGAAACGGGCACCATCGACTACGACCTGCTGGCGCGGCTGGCCCGCGAGCACCGGCCGCGGCTGATCGTGGCCGGTGCCAGCGCCTACCCCCGGATCATCGACTTCGAGGCCTTCGCCCGGGCGGCCGCCGGCGTGGGCGCCCACCTGATGGTGGACATGGCCCACATTGCGGGCCTTGTGGCCGCGGGCCTGCACCCCTCGCCGGTGCCCCTGGCCGATGTGGTCACCTCCACCACCCACAAGACCCTGCGGGGACCCCGCGGCGGCCTGATCGTGGCGCGCTCGGATCTTGGCGGGGTCTTCAACAAGCAGATCTTCCCCGGCATTCAGGGCGGCCCCCTGATGCACACCATCGCCGCCAAGGCCGTCGCCTTCAAGGAGGCGTTGAGCCCGGAATTCAAGGCCTACCAGGAAACCATCGTCGCCAACGCCCGGGTCCTGGCCGAGCAGCTGATGGCCGACGGGATCGCGCTGGTCTCCGGCGGCACCGACAACCACATGATGCTGGTGGATTTGACCAACCTGGGGATCACCGGCAAGGACGCCGAAACCCTGCTCGGCCGGGCCGGCATAACGGTCAACAAGAATTCGATCCCCTTCGAGACCCGCAGCCCCTTCGTCACCAGCGGGATCCGCATCGGCACCCCGGCGGTCACCACCCGGGGCATGCAGGCGCCGGAAATGCGCGCCATCGGGGGGATGATTGCGGCGGTCCTCAAAGAGCCCCAAAACGAAGCCGTCGTGGCCGCCACCCGCAAACGGATCATGGAACTCTGCGAGGCTTTTCCGCTCTACGGCGGTTTCGACCGGAGCTCAGGGGAGGCGTGATGACCGCGGGCCGCAGCCGCCCCTCCTGGGAAAGCTATTTCATGCAAATCACCGCCCTCGTGGCCCAGCGCTCCACCTGCCTGCGGCGCGCCGTGGGGGCCGTGATCGTCAAGGACAAGCGTATCCTGGCCACGGGCTACAACGGGGCCCCCAGCGGCGCCCAGCACTGCATCGACGTGGGCTGCCTGCGGGAGCGGCTCAATGTGGCCTCCGGCGAGCGCCACGAGCTCTGCCGGGCCATTCACGCCGAGCAAAATGCCATCATCCAGGCGGCCTACCTGGGGGTCAGCATCCAGGGGGCGACGCTCTTCTGCACCAACCTGCCCTGCGCCATCTGCGCCAAGATGATCGTCAATGCCGGCATAAAAAAAATTTTTTACCAGAATGCCTACGCGGATCCCATGTCCCAGGAGCTGTTGGCGGAGGCCGGGGTCGAGGTGGTTCATTTCGAACCCGAGAATCAGGGAGGCGCCCCATGAAGTGCCCGTTTTGTTCCGAAATCGAAAACAAGGTCATCGACTCCCGTTTGAGCAAGGACGCGTCCGTCATCCGCCGGCGCCGGGAGTGCATCGTGTGCCACCGGCGCTTCACGACCTACGAGCACATCGAAGAGATCCCGATCATGATCATCAAGAAGGACGGGCGCCGGGAGGTCTTCAACCGCGACAAGATCCGCTCCGGCATTCAGCGGGCGTGTGAAAAGCGCAACATCAGCATGAACCTGATCGAGGAGTTCATCGACGATCTGGAGCGGGACCTGCGGGAAACCGGTGAAAAGGAGATCCCCTCCCACGCCCTGGGCGAGAAGATCATGAACCGGCTGCACGAGCTGGACGATGTCGCCTATGTGCGCTTTGCCTCGGTTTATCGTGAATTCAAGGACGTCAACGACTTCGTCCACGAACTGAAGAGCCTGCTCAGCAAGGAAAAGGCCTCCTGAACGCCCCCATGGGCGGCCGGCCGCCACCGCGGCAACCCCCGCAACCGTCCTGAAGGGCCTTGCAGCGCACCCATGAACCACGAATTTTTCATGCAGCTGGCACTCGAGCTGGCGGAGAAGGGACGCGGCTACACCGCCCCCAACCCCATGGTCGGGGCGGTGGTCGTCAGGGACGGGCAGGTGGTCGGGCAGGGCTACCACCGGGCGGTGGGGGAGGCCCACGCCGAAATCAACGCCATTGCGGCCGCCGGCGAGGCGGCCCGCGGCGCCGATCTCTACGTCACCCTGGAGCCCTGCAACCACACCGGCCGGACGCCGCCGTGCACCGCGGCGATCCTGGCGGCCGGCATCCGGCGGGTCGTTATGGCCATGGCGGACCCCAACCCCGATGTGGCCGGCGGCGGGCGCAGCTTCCTGGAGGCGCGCGGCGTCGAGGTCCTCGACGGGGTCTGCGAGGCGCAAGCCCTGCGGCTCAACGAGGTCTTCGTCAAGTTCGTGCGCACCCGACGGCCTTTCGTGGCGATGAAATGCGCCGCCACCCTGGACGGCCGGATCGCCACCCGCACCGGCGACGCCCGCTGGGTGACCGGGGAGCCGGCGCGCCTGTTCGGCCACCGCCTGCGCCACTGGCTGGACGGCATTCTGGTGGGGGTCAAGACCGTGCGCGCGGACGACCCCAGCCTGACCGCCCGGCTGGACGGC
>JASFIY010000007.1:0-14008 GCA_050122415.1 Desulfobacteraceae bacterium | reverse complement strand
CGCAAAAAGTCCGATATCTGCGTTACGCTTCATCCCTCGTCACTGCCGCGTACGCTAAGTACTCCGCATTCCTCGGGATTCGCAAGCCTTGATCTCGAACTGCTCACGAAGCCGTCGGAGTTGGGACTTAGGAGTCCATCCTTAATTGACATATTATGAGCGCCTTGTAAATGACCGTTGCGGGCGGCCGGTCTAGTCGGAGCCGTGCTGGTACTCCTGGATGCTCTTGACCTCCAGGGCCGCCGCCCGCAGCGCCTGGATGCCGCGGCTGATGGCCATGGCGCCGGCAATCGTGGTGGCGTAGGGCAGTCCGAACTTGATCGCCGCGCGCCGGATCATGAAGCCGTCGCGGCGGGTCTGGCCGCCGGTGGCGGAGTTGATGATCATCTGGATCTCGCCGTTTTTGATGGCGTCCAGGACGTGGGGGCGGCGGCCGGTGGAAACCTTGGCGAGATTGCGGCTGGGGATCCCGTTGGCGGACAGAAACCCGCCGGTGCCGGCGGTGGAGAGGATCGTGAAGCCCATGGCGTTGAAGCGGGCCGCAACAGGCAGCACCGCGGGTTTGTGGCGGTCGTTGACGCTGATGAAAATGCCCCCGCGCGTGGGCAGTTTCTGCCCGGCCCCCAGCTGCGCCTTGGCATAGGCCGGCCCGAATTCGGCGTCGATTCCCATCACCTCGCCGGTGGATTTCATCTCGGGTCCCAGCAGGGTGTCCACCTTGGGGAAGCGGTTGAAGGGCAGGACGGCTTCCTTGACCGCCACGTGCCGCGGGACCACCTCCGAGCCGAAGCCCGCCTCGGCCAGGGACCGGCCCAGCATCACCTTGGTGGCCAGCTTGGCCAGGGGGACGCCGGTGGCCTTGCTGACGAAGGGGACCGTCCGCGAGGCCCGCGGGTTGACCTCCAGCACGTAGAGCTGGCCGCCCTTGATGGCGTACTGCACGTTCATCAGGCCGACCACCTTGAGCTCGGCCGCCATGGCTCTGGTGGCCGCGGCGATCTGGTCGCAGACCGCCGCGGACAGGCTGTAAGGCGGGAGCACGCAGGCCGAGTCGCCGGAGTGGATGCCGGCCTCCTCGATGTGCTCCATGATGCCGCCGATCAGGGTCCTGCGCCCGTCGGAGATGGCGTCCACATCGACCTCGACGGCGTCTTCGAGGAACTTGTCGATCAGCACCGGGTGGCCCGGGGAGGCCTGGATGGCCAGCCGCGTGAAATTTTCCAGGTCCCCGCGGTGGTAGACGATTTTCATCGCCCGGCCGCCCAGCACGTAGGAGGGGCGCACGATCACCGGGTAGCCGATTGCCTCGGCGACCCGCGCCGCTTCGGCCACCGAAAGCGCCGTGCCGTTGGCCGGCTGCAGCAGCCCCAGTTTTTTGAGCATCGACTGGAACGCTTCGCGGTCCTCGGCGCGGTTGATGTCCTCGGGGTGCGTGCCCAGGATCGGTACGCCGGCCTGGGCCAGGGGGATTGCCAGGTTGAGGGGCGTCTGCCCGCCGAACTGGACGATGACCCCCAATGGCTGTTCGGTCTCCACGATGTGCAGGACGTCCTCGAGGGTCAGCGGCTCGAAGTAGAGCTTGTCGGAGGTGTCGTAGTCGGTGGAAACCGTCTCGGGGTTGCTGTTGACCATGATGCTTTCCACCCCTTCCTCGCGCAGCGCGAAGGAGGCGTGGACGCAGCAGTAGTCGAATTCGATCCCCTGCCCGATGCGGTTGGGGCCCCCGCCGATGATCATGACCTTGCGGCCGCTGGACAGACGCGCCTCGTTTTCCTGCTCGTAGCTGGAGTAGTAGTAGGGGGTGGCGGCCCGGAATTCGGCGGCGCAGGTGTCCACCAGCTTGTAGACCGGCAGGATCCCCTCCGCACGCCGGCGCGCGCGCAGCGTGGCTTCGGTGAGGCCGGTGAGGTGCGCGAGCTGGCGATCGGAATAACCCCGGCGCTTGGCCCGCCGCAGCAAAGGCGGCGGCAGGTCGCCGGCCGCCGCGCGCAAATCCCGCTCGAAATCCACCAGCTCCGCCATCTGATGGAGAAACCAGGGGTCGATGCCGCTGAGTTCATGGATCCGCTGGATGGAAAACCCGGCCAGCAGGGCGTGGCGCAGGTGGAAGATCCGCTGGGAGTTGGGCACCGCCAGCTTCTGTTCGATGAGCGCGGCGGACGGCGGTTTTTCATCGCTCTGCGGCGCGTCGCCGGGGTCCTGGCCGTCGGCCCCGAACCCGTGGCGGCCGATTTCCAGGGAGCGCAGGCCCTTCTGGAGGGCCTCCTTGAAGGTCCGGCCGATGGCCATGGTCTCGCCCACCGATTTCATCGCGGTGGTGAGGAAGTCCTCGGTTTCGGGGAATTTCTCGAAAGTCCAGCGCGGGATCTTGACCACCACGTAGTCCAGGGTGGGCTCGAAGGCCGCCAGGGTCTCGCCGGTGATGTCGTTGGGAATCTCATCGAGGGTATAGCCCACGGCCAGCTTGGCGGCGATCTTGGCGATGGGAAACCCGGTGGCCTTGGAGGCCAGGGCCGAGCTGCGCGACACCCGCGGGTTCATCTCCACCACCACCATCTCGCCGTCGCGCGGGTTGACCGCGAACTGGACATTCGAGCCGCCCGTGTCCACCCCGATTTCGCGCATGATCGCCAGCGAGGCGTCGCGCATCACCTGGTACTCGCGGTCGCTCAAGGTCTGGGCCGGCGCCACGGTGATGCTGTCGCCGGTGTGGACCCCCATGGGGTCCAGGTTCTCGATGGAGCAGATGATCACCACGTTGTCGTGGGTGTCGCGCATGACCTCCAGCTCGAACTCCTTCCAGCCCAGCACCGACTCCTCCAGCATCACCTGGCCGATCAGGCTGGCGTCCAGACCGGCCTTGGCCATCTTCTCGAGGTCTTCGATGTTGTAGGCTACCCCCCCGCCGGTGCCCCCCAGGGTGAAGCTGGGGCGGACGATCAACGGAAAGCCGATTTCGGCGGCCGCCGCGCGCGCCTGGTCCATGTCGGTGGCGATGACGCTGTGGGGTATGCGCAGGCCGATCCTCGCCATGGCCTGGCGGAAGCGGTCGCGGTCCTCGGCCTTCTCGATGGCATCGATGGAGGCCCCGATCAGCTCCACCCCGTATTCTTCCAGAACGCCCATGCGGCCCACGGCCACCGCGGTGTTCAACCCCGTCTGGCCGCCCAGGGTGGGCAGCAGGGCATCCGGGCGTTCGCGGGCGATGATTTTGGCCACCGTTTCAGGGGTCACCGGCTCGATGTAGGTGCGGTCGGCCATTTCCGGGTCGGTCATGATGGTGGCCGGGTTGCTGTTGACCAGCACCACCTGGTAGCCCTCCTCGCGCAGGGCCTTGCAAGCCTGGGTGCCGGAGTAGTCGAACTCGCAGGCCTGGCTGATGATGATGGGGCCGGCGCCGATGATCAGGATTTTCTCGATGTCCGTGCGTTTTGGCATAATGGTTTGGCGGGGGCCCGGGGGCGGCCCCTTATCCCCTGAAGGTTTGGATCATGCGAACGAATTCGTCGAAGAGGTAGTGGGCGTCGTGGGGGCCGGGGGCGGCCTCGGGGTGGTACTGCACCGCCAGGATCGGGTAGCGGCGGTGCCGGAAGCCCTCCACGGTGTTGTCGTTTAAATTGACGTGGGTGATGGTGAGCGCGTCGTCGCCGACGGCCTCGCGCCGGACCCCGAAGCCGTGGTTCTGGGAGGTGATTTCCACCCGCCCGTTGACGAGGTTCTTGACCGGCTGGTTGGCCCCGCGATGGCCGAATTTGAGCTTGAAGGTCCGGCTGCCCAGGGCCAGGCAGAGAAGCTGGAAGCCCAGACAAATGCCGAAGATCGGCCGGTGGCCCAGCAGCTCGCGGATGGTGGCGATGGCCCCGGCGACCGGTTCGGGGTCCCCGGGCCCGTTGGAGAGGAAGATCCCGTCGGGGGCCAGGCGCCGGATGGCCGCGGCCGGGGTGTCGCCGGGCACCACGATGACCTCGCAGCCGGCGGCGCTCAACTGCCGCAGGATGTTGTATTTGATGCCGAAATCCAGCGCCGCCACCCGCGGGGTGGGTGGGGCGCTCCGCCAAAGGCCGCTGTCCAACGGGCCGCCGGCGGGTTCCAGGGGTTTCGGCCGGCCGTCCTGCCAGCGGTAGGGCCGGGTGGTGGCCACCAGCCCGGTCAGGTCCCGCCCCACCATGCTGGGGATCTCCCGGGCGCGGGCCGCGAGGCTGGCCGGGTCCAGATCCCGGGTGGAGAGGAAGCCCCGCATGGCGCCGGCGGTGCGCAGGTGGCGGGTGAGGGCGCGGGTGTCGAGGGCCTCGACGCCCAGGACCTCCCCGGACCGCAGGTAGTCGGCCAGGGTCCCGCTGGCACGGTGGTTGCTGGGAAAGCGCTGGTATTCGCGCACCACGAAGGCCGCCACCTGGATGCGCTCGGACTCCACGTCCTCCAAGTTCACGCCGTAGTTGCCGATCAGCGGGTAGGTCATGGTGACGATCTGCCCCCGGTAGGAGGGGTCCGTCAGAATTTCCTGGTACCCGGTCATGCTGGTGTTGAAGACCAGCTCGCCGCCGGCCTCCCCCGGTCCTGTGAAGGCGCGGCAGGTGAAGTGCCGGCCGTCTTCAAGGGCTAAGAGTGCGTCCATGTGGGTTCCCTCGTTTTTGGCGGCCGGTTGAATTGCAACCCGGCCGTTGGGCCGGGGCGGCTACGCCAGCGGGTCGTTTTCCACCAGGTCCCAGATGCCGCAAGGGCAGGCGCCGGCGCAGAAGCCGCAGCCGATGCACAGCTCGGGGTCGACCACGTACTCGTACTCCGGTGCGCCCAGGTCCCGGCGGCTGATGGCCCCCTGGGGGCAGATGGCCGCGCACAGGCCGCAGTCCCGGCAGGCGCCGCAGGAAGAGCACTGCGAGCCGCAGTGGGCCATGTCCTCGAAGGCGGTCACCCGGGGGTCGAAGTACTCCAGGTGGACCCGCCGGCGGTCGATCATCGCGCGCGAATCGGCCAGCGGGCGTTTGCCGTTCAGAATGTCGTTGATCGCCGCCGCGGCCTTGCGCCCGGCGCCGATGGCGTCGGTCAAAAGCCCGGGCTTGACGGCATCGCCGATGGCGAAGACCTTGGGGTCCGAGGTCTGCAGGTGGTCGTTGACCTTCACGAAGCCCCGTTCAATGACGATGTCCCGGGGCAGAAAGTCCAGGTCGGGCACGTCCCCGATCGAGATGATCACCGTGTCGGCCGGGATGACCTCGCCGGTGTTGAGTTTGACGCCCTTGGCGGTGATCTCCTTGGTGAAAACCGGCCAGCGGAAGCGGGCGCCGACGGCTTCGGCGGCCTCGCGCTCCTTGCCGAAGGAGGCCGGTTCCTGGACGTCCAGCAGGGTGATCTCGCGTGCGCCCAGCCGGTGGGCCTCGCTGGCCGCATCGCAGCCGACGTTGCCGGCCCCGATGATCACCACCCGTTTGCCCGGCCTGACGCCGTCGGACTTGGCCTGGCGCAGAAAGTCCAGCGCGGTGACCAGCCGTTCGCTGCCCGGGATCGGCAGGCTGCGGGGTTTCTGGGCCCCGGCGGCGATCACCATGAAGTCGAAATCCGTGCGCAGCCGATCGATTTCCTCGCGGCTCAGGTTCTGCTGCAGGTGGACGTGGGGGATGACCTCGCCGATGCGCTCCAGTTCGTGGGTCACCACCTCCCGGGGGATCCGGCTATCCGGGATGACGTTGGCGATCTTGCCGCCGAGCTTCCCGGAGCGGTCGTAGACCACCGCCTCGTGGCCGTACTGGCGCAGCTGCCAGGCCACCGAAAGGCCCGCCGGACCGCCGCCGACAACCGCGATGCGCTTGCCGGAAAGGGCGGGCAGGGGGGGTAGCTTGGCGTCGATGCTGGCTTTGCCGAGATGGCGGATGTCCACCGGAAACATGGCCGCCGACTGGCGCGTGCAGGCGCTCATGCAGAGGTTGGGGCAGAGGTAGCCGCAGACCGTGGCCGGAAAGGGGGTGTAGGCCAGCGCCAGGTCCACCGCCTCGTCCACGCGGCCCTCGCGGATCAGCCGCCAGCGCTGCTGGACGGGAATCCCCGTGGGGCAGGTGGCCTCGCAGGGGGCCTTGTACTTGCGGTTTTCCCAGATCGGCAGATAGCGGCGCAGCGCGCCGGTGGTGATCACCGGGATGGTGCTGCGGTCGATGTCGGTCAGGTCGCCCACCAGGCCGTCGCGGCCCAACTCGCGGTCCCAGACCTCCTGGTGGAAGGAGGCCATCGAACGGGTGGAGAGGCCCAGCCGCTCCTGGGGGGTGCGCGCCACCAGCAGCTGCCACTGGCGCCGGTCCGAGAGGGGCTTGAGCAGCTCGGGGCGTTTGATGGCACCCGCAAAGAGCTCCAGGTTCTCCGTCAGCCAGCCCCACTCCTCGTCGGAGATCGGTATCAGCCGGGCGTCCGTCTGGCTGAACCCCTGATGGGGGCCGCGGAAGAAGACCTTGCCGCCGACCATGCCCACGAAGGGCCGGTAGCCCAGGACGTTGGCCGGCTCCTGGGCCTCCACGCCGCAGATCACGGCGATGCCGCCGGCCATGAACTCGCCGAAATAATCGCCCACCGACCCCAGGACCCACAGCTCCGGCGGCGCGAAGCGCGGGTTGTGCTTGGTCATGGTCATGCCGCGGGCGCCGATATTGCCGGCGATGAAAACCTTGCCCTGGGACATGCCGTTGGCGATGCCGTTGGCGGCGTTGCCGTGGACCACGATTTCGGCCCCGGCGTTGAGCCAGCCGACGTCGTCGGAGGCCGGGCCCATGACTTCGATGCGGGTGTTGGCAAAGCCCAGCGAGGCCAGGCGCTGACCGGAGTGGCCGGTCACCCGTATGTGGAGCGGGTCGTCGCCGGCTTTCCAGAGCCGCCCGCCGATGCCGTGCTGACCCAGGGCCTGCACCTCGATTCGGCGGTGCCCGCGGGAAACCGCGGCCTGGATGCGGTCCTCCAGGATCCGCGAGGCCAGGCGGGTGCCGTTTTCCTTGCCCGCGATGACGTGAAATTTGGTTTTGCTCATCTCTCTCTCCGCAATCTCCTGTGCGTCGGGCCGATGGGGCGCCGGTCGGCCGGATTCCGGGCTAAACGACGTATTTGATCTGGAGCCGCTGGGCGGCATCGGCATCGCCGATGCCCAGAGCGTCGGACATCCCGATGGGCAGCGATGTCGAGCGCCCCAGGGGGGCGATGATCTTCTTGAGTTCGGTGTCGAAGCTCAGGAAAACGTCCACCACCCGCTGGGCGACCTCGTCCACATCCAGCCGCCGGTAGAGCCGCGGGTCCTGGGAGGTGATGCCCTTGGGGCAGCGGCCGATGTTGCAGATGTTGCAGCGGTCCGATTCGGAGCCCAGGCAGCCGGCGGCGGCCTGCATGATGTACTTGCCGATCTGCACACAGCTGGCGCCCAGCATGATCAGGGCCGCGGCGTTGGCCCCCAGGTTGCCATTTTTGCCGATCCCCCCGCCGGCGATCAGCGGAATCTCGTTCTGTTTGCCGATGGTCACCAGATTGAGGTAGGCGTCGCGGATGTTGCTGGCGACGGGGTGGCCCATGTGGTTCATGGAGACGTTGTAGGCCGCGCCGGTGCCCCCGTCCTCGCCGTCGATGGCCAGGCCCGAGGCGTAGGGGTTGCGGGCCAGGTTGTTGAGCACCGCGAGCGCGGTGGAGGAGGCGGAGATCTTGGGGTAGACCGGCACCCGGAAGCCCCAGGCCATGGACATCGAAAGGATCATCTTGGCGACCGATTCCTCGATGGAGTACTGGGTCTGGTGGGTGGGCGGGCTGGGCAGGCTGACCCCGGTGGGGACCCCGCGAATGGCCGCGATCAGCTTGTTGACCTTGTACCACATCAACAGGCCGCCGTCGCCGGGCTTGGCGCCCTGGCCGTACTTGATCTCCACGGCGCAGGGGTCCTCCTTCATCTCCGGCAGGGCGTGGATGATCTCGTCCCAGCCGAAATAGCCGCTGGCGATCTGCAGGATCGTGTATTTCAGAAAGCGGCTGCGCAGCAGCCGCGGCGGGCACCCGCCTTCGCCGGTGGAGACGCGCACCGGCATGTTGAGCTCCTCGTTGAGATAGGCCACGCCGAGCTGCAGGCCTTCCCACATGTTGGGACTCAGAGCGCCGAAGGACATCCCGCCGATCATCAGCGGGTAGACCTCGCGCACGGGGGGCATCCAGCCGTTGGCGGCGAAGAATTTCAGGCTCTCTTCGGGCGGCAAGATCCGTCCGATCAGGCTGCGCAGCTCGAATTCGTGGCGGCCGGCGTCCAGGGCGGGGTCGGTGAGCATCGAAATCCGGATGAACTTGATCTGGTCCAGCAGGCTGCCGTGGTCGTTGCGCCGGCCGCCGCGGCGGCGCGGCTGCCCGCCGCGGTTGGTGTGAAAGCGCAGCTTGTCGGCCTCGTCGCTGCGGGCCGGGAGGATCGCGTCGTTGGGGCAGACCAGGCTGCACATGGCGCAGCCGATGCAGCTGTAGGCCGGGTCGGTGCGCTGGCGGATGCCGTGATAGATCGAAAAGGCGCTGGCCGGAGTTTCGCTGAGGTTCAGGCTGGTCTGGACCCGGCGCTGGCGGAAGACCCCCAATTCGATGGCCTGCACCGGGCAGACCGCCGTGCAGCGGCCGCAGAGGGTGCACTTGTCCTTGCTCCACAGAATTTGCCAGGGCAGGTCCTTGGTGCTCAGTGTGGAAGGGGTAATGCTTCGGTTTGGCAGCATATCTTGACCTCCTGGCGGTCCGGGCCGACGATGGCGGTGTCCAAATGCATCGGTTGAAAGTCCTTGCTTCTGTCGCGGTCGGGGATGGCCGCGTCCAGACCGCAGATTTCAGACGAAAAGGCGAAGAGCCCCGGTCGGCCGCCCACCACCCCGGGGCGCAGCTTTTTGCGGTCCTGAACCATGAACAGCGAGTGGTCCGGCAGGCACCCGATGACGCAGTTGGGCCCGTCGATGATCAGGCGCCGGCAGGAATGCTTGAGATGGCTCAGGAAGGCCCCGTTGGGGTGTTGGCGCAGGCCCTCGTCCTGCAGCGGGGTGATGATGTGCTTGTAACACGCCAGGTCCAGTCCGAGTTTGCGGCAGGTGTAGTGCAGGATATGGGTGAAAACCTCGGAGTCGGACTGGAACCCGTAGTAGCCGGGGAAGCCCCGGGTCTTGAGGTACTCCATGATGGGGATGAAGGCCGTGTTCTCGCCGTTGGTCATGGTGGAGTAACCCTGGGTGAAAAACGGGTGGCAGGCGTAGAGGTTGATGGCGTAGTTGGTGTTCTGCCGCCCCTGGGCCATGATGACCCGGGCCTTGAGCTCCTTGCGGTCGAGTTTCAGATGTTCGCCCACCTGGATCGGGTCGCCGATCTCCTTGATCATGATCACGTCGGGCCAGAAGGAAAAGACGATCATGTCGTCTTTCTCCTCGCCCATCTTGCGCAGCGTCAGGCGGATGTCCAGCAGCCTGTCGGCGAGCTGCTCGAAGCTGTAGCCGTCCCACTCCTCCGGGTATTCATAGGCGCGGATCAGGTAGACGTCGCGTTTGGGCACCCCCGGGGGCGGGGTCTTGGGGACCTTGATGGAGATTTTGTACTTGGTCATGAAGCCGATATCCATCATGAAGGCGTCCAGCCGTTTGAGCCCCTTTTCGCTGAAAATGCCCGAGAGGATCGGTGCGTCCTTCATCTCCTCGAATGGTCCCCCCAGGTCCCGCAGAAAAAGGCCCACGCCGGAGCCGTCATGCCCCTCGCGCATCACGTCCAGGGCCTCCAAAGCGGCCATGGGGGACAACGGCTCGTCACTGGTCATGGCAAACAAACGACACATGGGTGGACCCTCCTTTTTTACAAAAATGTAAGGAGTTGGGGCTAAAACCGACAAAACTGTAACCTTGACGCCTGAAATTGGCGCCAGGTTCTGCCTCAGCAATTATTATACCGCATCCAACTGTAAATGGGATCATTTTGCTGTGGACGGCATGCGGCGGGAATGGCGGCAGCGCGTACCGGGGCATGATCGGGTGGTTGGCCGTCGCCGCGGATGCCCACGGGCGTGGTCTCACCGCCTGCTAACGGGTGCCCGGCTTCGAGCCTTCGGAATCGAACAGGACAGCAGCGTTTATCCCCCAACTCCTCAAAAAAGAGCCCAATTTCTATAGTCGATTTCCCGGCGCATTTCAACCCGAAAAAAGGGCCCCTGAAGACCCCCCGGAGGTTTGGGGTCGTCTTTTGCTTTTGCCCGCTTTGTGCTACCCTGGCAGCCACCGACGGCCGCCGGTTCGCGCCGGTCGATAGCCCGGCAGCGCGGCCCAGCCCTGAAGGGAGCACCCCCAATCCGTGAAGACCACCGTACTTGAGTTGCCGCCAGTCCTGGCAGAGGACGCCGCCAACAAGTGGGCCGCCTTCTGCCAGGCGGCCCGGGCCGCCGGCCTCCGCGTCCCCGAAGACCCGGCAGCTGCGGCGGAAGTGCAGCGGGTGTTCGCTTTCAGCGAGTTTGCCGCCCAGAACGCCGCCCGTGACCCCGGTGTGGTGGTTGATCTTTGGGCGTGCGGCGACATCGATGCGGCCTATGCCCCCGGCCGTTACCGCGGCCTACTGGCCGAGGCGTCGGCCGCCGTCGAAAACGAAGCCGACCTGGCGAGGGCGCTTCGCAAGCTGCGCCGGCGCGAGATGGTGCGGATCGCCTGGCGCGACCTCGCCGGCCGGGCCGAGCTGGCCGTCACCATGGCGGAGCTCTCGCGGCTGGCGGACGCCTGCATCGCCCAGGCCCTCAAACGCCTCAACGACTGGCAGTGCGCCGAGTGCGGCACGCCGCTGGATGCCCGGGGCCTCCCCCAATCGCTGGTGGTCGTCGGCATGGGCAAGCTGGGGGCCCGCGAACTGAACTTTTCCTCGGATATCGACCTGGTCTTCGCCTTCCCCGCCGCCGGTCAAACCCGCGGCGGGCCGGAGCCCATGGACAACCACGCCTTTTTCGTGCGCCTGGCCCGGCGGCTGGTCAGCGTTCTCGGCCAGCCCAGCGCCGACGGTCCCATGTACCGGGTGGACCTCCGGCTGCGGCCCTTCGGTGAGAACGGCCCGCTGGTGATGAGCTTCGACGCCATGGAAGAGTACTACCAGGAGCAGGGGCGCGAGTGGGAGCGCTACGCCTGGATCAAGGCCCGCACCGTGGCCGGCGACCCGGCCGAGGGCGCACGCCTGCTGGCGGCCCTCAAGCCCTTCGTGTTCCGCCGCTACCTGGACTACGGCACCATCGAGTCGATCCGCGATATGAAACGGCAGATCACCCTGGAGGTGAGGCGCAAGGGGCTGGGGGGCAACATCAAGCTGGGGTCCGGCGGGATTCGCGAGATCGAATTTTTCGGGCAGGTTTTTCAACTGATCCGCGGCGGGGTGCTGCCGGCGCTGCAGGTGCGGCCGATTCAGCAGGCCCTGGACACCCTGGCGGCCGAAGGCCTGGTGCCCGCCGCGGTCTGCCGCGAACTCCAGGCGGCCTACACCTTTCTGCGAAACACCGAACACCGTCTGCAGATGGCCGCCGACCGGCAGACCCACCAGTTGCCCCGGGATGCGCCGGGGCGCCTGCGGCTGGCGGTTTCCATGGGCTTTGAGGACTGGACGGGGTTTCACGCCCGTTTGGCGGGCCACATGGCGGCGGTGCACGGCCATTTCAGCGGATTGCTGAAGACCGATGAGTCCGGCTCCGGCGGCGCGCCCAGCGGCAAGCCCGACGGCCAGGATCTGGAGAACCTCTGGCGCGGACTGCTGGAACCGCAAAAGGCCCTTCCCCTGCTTGAAGCCCGGGGCTTTACCGAACCCCGGACGGTGCTGGAGCTGGTGGCCCACCTGCGGCAGGCGGTGGACGTCCGCGTGCTCAGCATCGAGGCCCGGCGCCGTCTGGATCGCCTGATGCCCCGGGTCCTGGAGGCCGTGGCGGCCGCGGGGGGCAGCAGCCAAACCCTCAACCGGGTCATCGAGCTGATCAAGGCCATCGAAACCCGCTCCTGTTACATGGCGCTTTTGCTGGAAAATCCCGAGGCCCTCAACCATTTGGTGCGCTTGACCGCCGCCAGCCCCATGGTGGCCGCCCAGCTGGCGCGCCATCCGCTGCTGCTGGACGAACTGCTGGACTCCCGGACGCTCTACTCGCCCCCCCGGCGCCCGGAGCTGGAATCCGAGCTGGCCCGCCGCCTGCGGGCCATCGACCCGGATGATTTGGAATACCAGATGGAGGCCCTGCGGGTCTTCAAACAGACCCAGATCCTGCGCGTAGCGGCGGCCGACGTCACCGGCGAGCTGCCCCTGATGCGGGTCAGCGATCATCTCACCGACATCGCCGAAACGGTCCTGGCGGCTGTAATGGACATCTCCTGGCGTCACCTGGTGGCCAAGCACGGGCGCCCCTCGGTCTTTACCCTGCCGGAAGCGGTCGATCGGGGGTTTGCGGTGGTGGCCTACGGCAAGCTGGGGGGAATTGAGCTGGGCTACGGCTCGGACCTCGATCTGGTCTTTCTGCACGCCGGCGGCGCCGGCCAGAGCCTCGGTGAACAGCCGGTGGACAACGCCCAGTTCTACGCCCGCCTGGGCCAACGGGTGATCCGCCTGCTGACGGCGCACACCGCGGTGGGCACGCTCTACGAGGCCGACATGCGTCTGCGGCCCTCGGGGGATGCCGGCATTCTGGTGAGCCACGTGGACGGCTTCGAGGCGTACCAGCTGAACGACGCCTGGACCTGGGAGCACCAGGCCCTGATCCGGGCGCGGGTGGTGGGCGGGGACCCGGCCCTGGCCCGGCGCTTCGCCGCTATCCGGGCCGCCGTGCTGTGCCGCAAGCGGGCGGCGGCGGCGCTGCGGGCGGAAGTCGGCGGGATGCGGCAGCGTATGCGCCGGTCCCTCTGGAAGCCGGTCAAGGGCGAGTTCGATCTCAAGCAGGCGCCCGGCGGGATGGTGGACATCGAGTTTCTGGTGCAGTACCTGATCCTGCTGGAAGCCCACGCCCATCCCGAACTCATCGGCTGGACCGACAATGTCCGCCAACTGCGGACCCTGATGGAGGCCCGGGTGCTGGACGAGGACAGCGCCTATTTTCTCAAGGAAACCTATCTCGTCTACCGCGCCGCCGCCCACCGTCTCAGTCTGCTGGCGCTTCCGGCCAAGGTCGCGGCCGACCTTTTCGCCCGTCGCCAGGCCAAAGTCCTCGAAATCTGGAAGCAATTCATGCAGGAGAGCGCCTAGCTGCGGCCCGCGCGGCCCTCCCGGCGGCCCGATCAGCCGGGGGCAAGGGCGCCTGCCGCAACATCCCACAGGAGGCCCAACCCATGGAAAAACCGGTTGAAAACTACTGGCGGCTGCACCTCCAGGACCTCAAGCAGACCCTGGAGAAAAACAATTTCGAAGTTTTCATCGCGGCCGACGCCGCGGCCGCCAAGGCGCTGGTGCTGGAGAAAATCCTGCCGGCGGCGGCGCCGCGGAGCGTCTCCTGGGGCGGCTCCATGACCTTCATGGGCAGCGGCCTCTACCAGGCGCTGCGCGAGGCCCCAGGGATTACGGCCATCGACACCGCCGATGCCAAGGTCGCCCCGGAGGAGAAAATGGCCCGCCGCCGCCAGGCCCTGGCCGTTGACCTGTTCTTCACCGGCAGCAACGCGGTCACCGGGCACGGCCAGTTGGTGAACCTCGACATGCAGGGCAACCGGGTGGCGGCCCTGACCTTCGGGCCCAGGAAGGTGGTGGTCCTGGTGGGCCGCAACAAGATCGTGCCCGACATCCAAAGCGCCATGGCGCGCATCAAGCGCTACGTCGCCCCGGCCAACGCCATGCGCCTGGACATGCAGACGCCCTGTGCCAAAACCGGCCGCTGTGAGGACTGCCGCAGCCCAGAGCGCATCTGCAACACCTGGACGATCACCGAAAAATCCTGGCCCAAGGGCCGCGTCACGATCATTCTGATCAACGCCGACCTGGGGCTTTAGGCCCCCGGCAGAACCCAAGGCCCCGGGATCGCCCCATCGGCGGCGCGCCAGCCGGTCGGCCGCATCCC
>JASFIY010000006.1:0-14116 GCA_050122415.1 Desulfobacteraceae bacterium | reverse complement strand
ACTCGGCCTCGACCCGCTCGCGCTCGGCGATCTGCCGGTGCAGCTCACGGTTTTTCTGATCGACGATCTCTTCCCGCTTGCCGGCCTCCTCCAGGTAGGCCTGCAGGATCATGTTCTGGGTCTTGATGCGAAACAGGCTGGCGATGAGCCACAGGATCCCCAGCGAGACCCCCGCGACGATCAAAAAAACCCGCCCGGGGCCGCCGGCGCCAAAACCGTCTGCGACCTGAATGACCTTAAGCAGCAAGGGGACGTAGCCGACCAGCACCAGGCAGGCCAAAATGATGGCCAGGTTTTCTTTTTTTCGCAAGCGGTTCCAGAGGGCGCGCATGGCTGTCACCGTCTACCACCAGGGGCCCGCGCTCACCCCAGCGGCAAGCGGCGGAGGTCGGATTGGTTGGGTGGGATATCGGACGATGGCACGCAAAAATTTAGCGCCGCCGGGGCGTGCAAAGGCGCAAGCGCGCGGCGCACGGGCGGGGGTATCGGACGGGGAGTGGCGCAAGCCGCGGGGTCCGCCGCGACCGTGGGCCGGACGGACGCCGCCGGCCGGGTGAGGCGCGGGGCACCCGGCCGACGGGCCGCGGCGGGATTGCGGGTTGCAGCTGATGGCCTTTTGCGGTTCGGTGGCCCCGGAGGGCCATCAGATGTCGTAGTAAAGGAAGAACTCGTGGGGATGGGGCCGGAGTTTGACCGGGTTGACCTCGCTTTGGGTCTTGTAATCGATCCACTTGCGGATGGCGTCCTCGGTGAAGACGTCGCCCTTGAGCAGGAATTCGTTGTCATCGGCCAGGGCCTTGAGGGCCTCGTCCAGGGAACCGGGCGCCGACGGAATCTCGGCCAGCTCTTCGGGGGGCAGGTCGTAGATGTTCTTGTCCAGGGGCTGGCCCGGATCGATCTTGTTCTCGATGCCGTCGATGACCGCCATCAGGATCGCGGAGAAGGCGAGATAGCCGTTGCATGAGGGATCCGGGGTGCGGAACTCGATGCGCTTGGCCTTGGGCGAGGAGGAGTACATCGGGATGCGGATCGCGGCGCTGCGGTTGCGGCTGGAGTAAGCCAGGTTGACCGGCGCCTCGAAGCCCGGCACCAGGCGCTTGTAGGAGTTGGTGGTGGGGTTGGTGAAGGCGCAGAGCGCCCGGCAGTGCTTGAGGATGCCGCCGATGGCGTAGAGCGCTTCCTGGGAGACGCCGGCGTATTTGTCGCCGGCGAAAAGGGTATTGCCGTCCTTCCAGATGCTGACGTGGGTGTGCATGCCCGAGCCGTTGTCCTCGAACAGCGGCTTGGGCATGAAGGTCACCGTGTGGCCGCTGCGGTAGGCGACGTTTTTGAGGACGTACTTGAACCACACCAGCTGATCCCCCATCTGCAGGAGCGGTTTGAAGCGCATGTCGATTTCGGCCTGGCCGGCGGTGGCGACCTCATGGTGCTGACACTCGATGTCGATGCCCAGACCCTCCAGGATCAGCATCATCTCGGTGCGCAGGTCCTGGAACTTGTCCATGGGCGGCACCGGAAAATACCCCTCCTTGTGGCGGGGCTTGTAGCCCAGGTTGGGCATCTCGTCGCGGCCGGTGTTCCAGATGCCCTCCGCGGAGTCGATCTCGTAGAAGGCGCCGTTGGCGGCCGATTCGAAGCGCACGTCGTCGAAGATGAAAAACTCGGCCTCGGGGCCGATGAAGGCCGTGTCGCCGATGCCGGAGTTCTTCAGAAAGGCCTCGGCCTTCTGGGCGATGTAGCGGGGATCGCGGGAGTAAGGCTCCTTGGTCAGGGGGTCGACGATATTGCCGATCAAGACCAGCGTGGGCGCTTCGAAAAAGGGGTCCATCTTGGCGGTGGTCGCGTCGGGCACCACCAGCATATCGCTGGCGTTGATCGGCTGCCAGCCGCGGATGCTGGAGCCGTCGAAGCCGAAGCCGTCCTCGAAGGAGGACTCCTCCAGTTCGTGCAGCGGCACGCTGAAGTGCTGCCAGACGCCGGGAAAATCCATGAAGCGGATGTCGACCACCTTGACGCTCTTCTCTTTTGCCATTTCCAAAACCTGTTTCGGGGTCATGTCTTTTTTTTCCTCCATTGGTTACCTTGGGATTGAAATGATGGTGATTGCGGTTGATTCAAAAAACAGGGGTTAAAACCGGTCATCCTGCCGCCGGCGGGCGCGGCCGGGGCTAAATCGCATCGGTGCCCTTTTCACCGGTCCGGACCCGCACGGCCCCTTCGATGGGCAGAATGAAGATCTTGCCGTCGCCCAGTTTGCCGGTATTGGCGGACTTGCGGATGGCCTCGACCACCTCCGGCACGCGGGCGGCTTCCACCACGATCTCGATCTTGATCTTGGGGATGAAATCCACCACGTACTCGGCGCCGCGATAGATTTCCTTGTGGCCCTTCTGGCGGCCGTAGCCTTTGACCTCCGAAATGGTCATGCCCTGGATGCCGACCTCGTTGAGCGCCTCCTTGACGTCATCGAGCTTGAAGGGCTTGATAATGGCCTCGATCTTTTTCATGGCATGCTCTCCTTTTCACCTCTTTTTGAAAGACCAATTCCTTTGGCGCAAGGCAAGCCGGTCGCCCCCTTCTTGGGCCGCAGCCGCCGCACCTCTTCACATCTGAATTTCAAACGCCCTTTCCCCGTGGAGGGAATTGTCCAGACCGGCGACTTCGGTCTCCGGCGCCACCCGCAGCCCGCCGGTCAGCAGTTTGGTCAGGTAGACGACCACCAGGGTCGCCAGAGCCGTGTAGGCCGCCGTGGCGAGGATGGAAACCAGCTGGATCCACAGCTGCTCGGGGTTGCCGTAGAGCAGGCCGCGGCCCGCGGCGTTGACCGCCGGGTTGGCGAAAATGCCGGTGGCCAGGGCACCCCACATCCCGCACATGCCGTGAACCCCGAAGGCGTCCAGGGAATCGTCATAGCCCATGCGGGGCTTGAGCTTGGCGACACACAGGTAGCCCAGCAGACCGGCCACCAGCCCGATGACCAGCGAGGCTGAGAGGTCCACGAAGCCCGCCGCGGGGGTGATGGCCACCAGCCCCGCCACGATCCCCGAGGCGATTCCCAGCACCGTCGGTTTGCGGGTGGCCCACCACTCGGCGAACATCCACGCCAGGGCCCCCATGGCCGCGGAGGTGTTGGTGACCAGAAAGGCCGAGCCCGCCACCCCGTCGGCTGCCAGCTGGCTGCCGGCATTGAAACCGAACCAGCCGAACCACAGCAGGGCGGCCCCCAGGGCGGTCAGGGTGATGCTGGAGGGAAACATCGCCTCCTTGCCGTATCCGATGCGCTTGCCCAGCACCAGGGCCAGCACCAGGCCGGCCACGCCGGCGTTGATGTGCACCACGTTGCCGCCGGCAAAATCCAGGGCCCCCATCTCCCCCATCCAGCCGCCGCCCCACACCCAGTGGGCGATGGGCGCATAGACCAGGGTGACCCAGAGCAGGGCGAAGACCACCCAGGAGGAGAATTTCATCCGGTCGACGATCGCCCCCAGCACCAACGCCACGGTGATGGCGGCGAAGGTCATTTGAAAGAGGACGAAAACATAGGTCGGAATGGTCCCGGAAAGATCGTCGACGCCGATTCCCCCGAGAAACAGGTGGTCCAGACCGCCGATCAGGCCGCCGGCATCCGGCCCGAAGGCCAGGCTGTATCCCCAGATCACCCAGGCCACGCTGGCGATGCAGTAGGCCACCAGGGTCATGGCGAAGGTGTTCAGCAGGTTCTTGTAGCGCGACATGCCGCCGTAAAAGAGCGCCAGCCCGGCCGGGGTCATCATCATCACCAGGGCGGTGGCCACAATCACCCAGGCGGTGTCGCCCGCGTTGAGGGTATCCTCCGCCGCAAAGGCTGTGGCAACGGGCCACAAGGTCATGGCCAGCACACCGGTCAAAAGTCCGATTTTCATGAATCTCTCCTCTCTTCTTGAGCGCCGGCCGGATTGCCGGCGACAGCCGTGATCGACCCGGGTTCTGCGCACCGGTCGCCGCCTGCCAGCACCTGAATTATGGTCTTACGGATGTCCGCCAGCCACTCGGGGTCGTCCACCTTTTGACCGTCAAAGTCACGCACATAGAAAACGTCCACCACCTGGTCCACCTGGGTCGCGATTTTGGCCACCCAGATGTCCAGCCCGCATTTCACCAAACAGTTGGTGATGCTGAAGAGCAGGCCCGGGAAGTCGTAGGCATAGACCTCAATGATGGTGAAAAAACTGGAGCTCTGGTTGTCCACCCGCACCGCCACCGGCCGGTCGGTGATGGGCTGATCATCATGGCGGCAGGCGGCCATTTTCTCCTCGAGCGCCGCCACCAGGTCCAGGCGCCCGTCGAGCGCGGCCCTCAGGTGGCCTGCAGCGCGCTCCCAGCGCTCGGTTTCAAAGAGCTGGTCGGGCGGCGGTTTGACCTCGAAGATGTCCAGGGCGGTGTTGTTCTTCCAGGTGAAGACCTGGGCGTCCAGAATATCGATCCCGTTCAGGGTGAAGACCCCGGCGATGCTGGCGAAAAGACCCGGCCGGTCCTGGGCGCAGATGGTAACCCGGCGCGTGCCGGAAGCGGCGGACTTGGTGATCTGCCAGACAAAGGGCGCCTGGCCGAGGGTATCGTAGAGCCGGGCGTGCTCCAAGAGGTCGCGAACCCGAACGAAGAGCAGATAGCGCGGCGACATGTACCGGAAAAGGGTTTCCAGGGCCTCGGCGGCCGCGGCGTCCACCGCCGAGGCCAGCAGCGCCTCCTTTTTCTGCCGGACCACCTTGACGGCCCGTGAAGAGGCCAGCTCGCCTTTTTCCAGAATCCCCAGGACGGTCAAAAACAGGGTCCGCAGCAGGGTGAAGGACCAGTCGTTCCAGGCATTGGGTCCGGTGGCGATGGAATCCGCGACGGTCAGCAGGAAGAGCATTTTCAGGCGGTCGGCCTTGCGAACGGTGCGGGCCAGATTGATGGCGGTCTCCTCGTCGTTGATGTCCCGACGGGTGGCGGTCTTGATCAGCAGCAGATGGTGGCGCACCAGAAACTCGGCGGTGTCGATATCCGCCGGTTTGAGGTTCTTCTCGGCGAGCAGGCGGCGGATCATCTGCGCCCCCAGCTCCGAGTGGCCCCCGCTGGGCTGTCCCTTGCCGACATCATGCAGCAGGGTGGCCCACAGCAGGGGCCGCTTGTTTTTGAGCTCGCCGTAGAGCTCCCCGCAGAGGGTGTCGCGGGTGGGGTCTTCGGGGGTGCCGAACTGCTTCAGGATGCGCACGCTTCTCAGCAGGTGCCGGTCCACCGGATAGAGGTGGTACTGGTCGTACTGGATTCGGTTTTCAATGGTTTTGAATTCCGGAATGAAGCGCACCAAAAAACCGGTGTTCAACATTTCGTTGAGAACGCTGAAGATCGGCGCCTGGGTGACCAGAATTTTCTCGAACGATTTGACCACCGCGGCGCGGCTGCGGAAGGCGGCATCCACCAGGTCCAGAAAATCGGTCACCAGCCGCTTGGCTTCGGCGCTGAGCGGGATCTTGAGGCGCGCGCTTTCCTCGAAGATGTTCATCAGCAGATCGGGGTTTCGCAAAACCTCCTGGGGGGAGACGACGCGCAGCATGCCGCGGTGGATGTCAAGACCCTGGAAACGGGTCTGTTGGGCGGGTTTCTTCTTTTTGCCCGCCAGCCAGCTCCGGGGTTTGAGCAGCCGCTCATAGCCCTGTTCATAGAGGAACATGCGGTGCTGCTGCTTGAGGAATTCCATCCGTCCGTGCAGCTCGCCCATGAAAAGCTCCACCGGCTGCTGTCCGTTGCGCCGGGTGTAGCCCATGGCCTCGGCCAACCGGATCTGGTGATCGAAGAACAGCTGGTCGCACTTTCTGCCGGCCAGATGGTGCAGACGGTTGCGAACGCCCCAGATGAAGGCCAGGCTCTGCCGCAGGTTGCGGTATTCGGCGTTTGACAGGCAGCCGTAATACTCCAGATCCCTGGGCTGCCGCAGGTTGAATTTGATCCTGGCGATCCACAGCATGGTGTGGTAGTCGCGCAGCCCCCCTTGCCCCTCCTTGAGGTTGGGCTCCAGCAGGTAGGCCGAGTCGCCGAAATGCCGGTGGCGCTCCCGGTTGCGCGCGATCAACCAGGTGACCACCTGCTCCGAACGCCGCTGGAGAATTTTTTTACGCACCTGCTCCATCATTTCCGAATAGAGCAGCGACACGCCGCAGATGAAGCGGGCGTCGAGCAGCGAGGTGAGCACCTCATAGTCGTTCAGGGCGAGACCGATACACTCCTTCAGCGACCGGGTGGCGTGCCCCACCTCGATACCCATGTCCCAGAGCGGGTATACGATTTCGCGAATCAAGACCTCGGCTTCGGTGGGAACCTTCTTGCTGAACAACAGCAGCAGATCGACGTCCGAGCAGGCGCACTGCTCCTGGCGCCCGTAGCCCCCCAGGGCCACGATGGCGTATGGCTTCTTGTCGATGCCCATGCGGGGGCCGATGCGGCTGCGGGCGAAGCACTCGCGCAGGTAATCATCCAGCAGGCGGGCGTGCTCCCGCAAAAAGTCGGGGGCCCGGCCTTCCAGAAAGCGCGCCAGCAATTCACCGCGGCTTTGGGCCAGCAGAGCGGCGGGGTCGGCGCTCCCGTTTTTGATGGTGAGGTTGCTCACGGGTCCTCCAGGCGAAAGGCTGGGCAGGTGCGTCCCCAGGCTGGGCGTTCCCGGTCGGGCCGCAATGCGGCGCGATCCTGTGGCTGGCAAGTAGAGCAATTGACATGCCATGAGGCCAAAAGTCTAAAATTGACTATGATATCGATTAATTATTATATTTCTATTTTTTCCCATCCGAATAAAGAACTACAAAATTGTAAATTTCAAGCCCAAAAAATTACAAATTTGAAGCTCTTCCGGAAAAGCCGCGAAAAAACCGATTTTCAGTTTTTTTGAGTGGAAGCGGTGGTGGGTGCGAAGCAGGGCGATCACCGCCGAAACGGGCACGACCAGTCACGGGTGACCCTGGCGGTGGTTGCCGTCGACGGCGATCGCTTTTTTTGAAACGGGCGGAGGCGCCGCCGCCTCAAGCCGGGGTGACGGTGCGACGCGCGGAGAGAATCGGGGTGTTGACAACCAACGCGGAGGAATCGTGATCGCGCTGGAACTCCAGCTTGATTTCTTGCTGGTCAATCACGAAATAGCGCGAGATAACCTCGACGATATCCCGCTGCAGGTTTTCAAGGGTGGTGTCGGAAACCTCCAGTTTGTCGTATATCAACGCGAACTGGAGTCTTTTTTTGGCAACATGCTTGCTGCCGCCCTTGCCGAGAATTTTTTTCAACAGGCCGTTGAGCATAACCCCTCCTTATCGGCCGAAGCCCAGTTTGTGACCCACTTTTTTCCAGAAAGGCTTATGCGTCGAGGGAACCTGTATCGGAAGATCCGGCTGGCCGTTGAGCCGCAGCGCGATTCGACGGAAGGCCTCACCGGCCTTGGAGTCTTTCTGCATGACGATCGGCAGCCCGGTGTTGGTGGAAACCACCACCTGGTTGTCCATTTCCACCAGCCCGACGAGATCGATGGACAACACCTCGACCACGTCCTCGTGGCTCAGCATGTCGCCGCGCGCCACCATCTCGGGAACAATCCGGTTGACCACCAGCTTGGGGGTGATGCCGCGGGAGTAGAGCAGGCCGATCACGCGATCGGCATCCCGCACCGAGGACACCTCGGGGGTGCAGATCACCAGGGCCTCCTGGGCGGCGGCGACGGAGTTCTCGAAGCCGCGCTCGATGCCCGCCGGACAGTCCATCAGGACGAAATCGAATTCGTCCCGCAGCGCCTCGGAAAAGCGCACCATGTCCTCGGGGGTAAGAACATTTTTGTTGTCGCTCTGGGATGCCGGAATCAGGAACAGGTTCTCGATGCGGCGATCCTTGATGGCCGCCTGGCCGATCTTGCACTTGCCCTTGACGGCGTCGACGATGTTGAAGACGATGCGGTTCTCCAACCCCATGACGACATCCAGATTGCGCAGACCGATGTCCATGTCCACCACCGCCACCCGTTTGCCTTCCATGGCCAGCGCGGCGCCGATGGAAGCCGTCGCCGTTGTCTTGCCGACCCCGCCCTTGCCTGATGTGATGACGATTATTCTTCCGTCCAATTTACACCTCGTTGATTACTGTGTTCGGGGTAATACAGCTTACCCTGAGAAAACTTTCCACCCCATGGTCGTCGGCAGCCGGGGTGAAAAGCAGCCTGTTGCAGACCGCCTGCGGCCAACCGGCGGCGGCCGGTGTTTGGGCGGCGCAGGCCACTTCGCCTGGGGGTCAGGGCCTGCGGCCGATCAGCGCACCTGCGGCCAGGGCAGACGGCCGAACGGCGCGGCCTTGAGGTAGTCCTCGACCATGATGGCGCCGTTTTCCAGATGCGCGAATTCGGTTATTTTTCCGGGCGAGTCGGGAAGGCCGGCGGCCACGAAGCCGCCGATCTGAACCTGGGTCGGCCTGAAATCGAGGGCCAGCACGATGGCCTCCAGGTTGTCGGGCTGGCCTGCCGAGGCCGTACCGCAGAGACTGCCCATCACCAGGATGTCTCCGCCGGCCAGCACCTCCCCACCGGGGTTGACGTCTCCCAGAATCAGCAGGTGTTTGCGGGCCGTCACCTTCTGACCGGAGCGCACCCGGCCGGTGAGCATCAGCACGTCGCTGCGGTGATGCTGCCACGAACGGCTCATGTCGCGCTGGCGGATGCGCGGGGCCTGGTCGACGATGGGCGGCCGCTCCTCGGGGGGCGCGGCGACCGATGCCACCGGGAAGGTCGCCTTGAGAAAGTCGCCCAGCTGGGTCACGAGGCCGCGGTGGGCATCGGGGGAGCCGGTATCGATGATCACCCGGGCATTGGCCGCCAGGTTCTTCATCTGCTCGAAACGTTGACGCAGGCCTTCCTGAAGAATGGCCAGGGGCGTTTCCGGGTCGAGGGTGACCCAAAGACTGTCCCCAACCCCCTTGATCCGAATCGGGGTCGGCGATTGTGGTGTCGTGGTCGTGTCCATAGAGATGGTGGTGTGATTGGGGTGGCGTCGAAACGAGTTTATAGAGAAATACCCCTTGTGTGTCAAGCAAGAAAAAACATCAAGATATGGTGGTGGGCTGAGAAGCGCCCGCCCTCCTGCCGAAAAGGGGTCGATTTTTCGTTGGCCCCCGTGCTAAAATTAATTGAAAGTTCCCATCATGATGAACCGGTAAAAAGTCAAAATCCAGAAGGTTTCGAAAAAAGTTCAAGCTACGGCGCGCCAATCCCAGCGGCGTGAGGCGTACTTATGTACACCGCAGCGACTTCGAGATGCAGCGCAACGCAGAGATTGGACTTTTTGCGGGACCGTCAATCATGCGCTGCGCTGCAGCGGCGCTTCTCCCGTCAGGACCACCCCCGGTTGTTTCACCCGGTCCCGCCGTGCCCATCACCCGTGAATGCCATGCAAAAATACTGGAAGAACTTCAAGGAGCTGGCCGCCAGGGGGATCCTCTCCAGCCGCAGCGTCGCCCTGGCCTTGGAAAAGCAGCAGCCCGAGGACCTGCTGCGGGAACTCTGCGACTGCCACGCCCTGATGGAAGGCTCGCGTGCCGACGCCCTGGCCGCCCATGCCCGCCTGCGGGCCTTTTTCGACGCGGCGCCGTTCGGTTTTTTCCGTTTAGACGCAGCCGGCAACATATTGGAGCCCAACAGCACCGCGGCCCGCATGCTCGGCCACGATCCGGCCGCCCTCGCGGACTGCGCCCTGCTGGGCTTCATCCTGCCGGAATTCCATGAGGTTTTTACACTCCACCGCCGGGCGGTTTTTGAGCAGGGCGAGGAAAACAGCTGCACCCTCAAGCTCAAAAAAACCGCTGGGGGGGAGTTTCACGCCCGCCTGACCAGCTACCCGATCCTCGACCCGGGGCGGCCGATCGCGTGCTGCCGCTGCTACCTGTCCGACATCACCCAACTGCAGCAGACCGTTGCCGAGCTGCGCAAGGCCAACCAGAAAATGCACGACCAGCAGAAGGCCCTGCTGGAGGAGGAACGCCTGAAAGTGCTGCTGCAGATGGCCGGGGCCACGGCCCACGACCTCAACCAGCCGCTGATGACCTTGCTTGGCAACATCGAGTTGATGCGGATGAACCGCGACGAACCCGAGAAAATTCTGCTGCATCTGGACCGGCTGGAAAAAGCCGGCCAGCGGATCTACAAAACCGTAAAAAAAATCCAGGAAATCCGCTATTACGAAATCAAGCCGTACTTCAACCAAACCGCCATCATCAATCTGGACCAAAAAACGGCCATCCTGGCGGTGGAACAGTCCGATTACGAATTCGAAAAAATCAGCGGCATCCTCAAATATCACAGCCAGATCAAGCTGTTCCGCGCCAGGAGCCTGGCCGAGGCCACGGCCACGCTGGCCCAAAGGCGCTTCGACCTGATCTTTACCAGCTCCTTCCTGCCGGACGGCAACGCCATCGACTTGATGCGAACGGTCAATGAAAACGAGCAGAACATCCCGGTGGTGGTGTTCACGGGCAAGGACGACGATCTGCTCACCGCCCAGATGCTGCAGGCGGGCGCGCTGGAGTACATCCCCAAGGGCCGCATCGGCGAAAAGGCCCTGACCCGCATCATCACCAACGTCATGGAGAAATCGCGTCTGCAGCGCGAGGTGCGCGAGCTCAAGCAGAAGGTGCTTCGGTTGACCAGGCGCGATGAACTCACCGGGCTCTTCAACCGGCGCTACCTGGAGGAGACGATCGACAACGAAATTGCCCGGGCGCGGCGCTACCGCACCGACCTGGTGCTGTCCATCATGGATCTGGACCGCTTCAGGCGGGTGAACCAGACCCACAGCCGCCCGGCCGGCGACAGCGTGCTGGTGGCGGTGGCGGGGCTGCTCAAACGCCTCAGCCGCCAGTGCGACACCGTCGCCCGTTTCGGCGGCGAGGAATTCGCCCTGTTGCTGCCCAACACCGACATGCGCATGGCCCGGGTGGTCAACGAGCGCTTTCGCCAGATGGTGGCGGCCCACATCTTCGAGTACCGCTCCGCCCAGATTGCGATCACGGTCAGCGCCGGCATCGCGGCCTTCAACGGCGCCCCCGACCTGTCCGGGGCGGACCTGGTGGGGTTGGCGCTGCAAGCCTTGAAAAAAGCCAAGACGCTGGGACGAAACCGCGTTTTCGAGTGGCAGCAGCGGGAAAACAAGGCCCCCGGCCCTTGAGGGCCGGCCACCGCCCCGGAAGGTGTTGGGCCATGGCGTGCGAGCCGGGAAGGGGATCCGGTTGCGGCTTCCTTCGACCCCGGGAGGATGCCATCGAATTTTTACCCTTGATTCAGGCCGGGTTTTCGAATAAGTTATTCATATGGGGTATGTATTTGATTTTACTGATGCAATTTCGTTTGACCGCTGGCTGAGCGAGCCGCGCAACCGGTTTGCGACCGAGATGGAAACCCGTCTGCTGGTGGAGATGCTGAACCCCCGACAGGGGGAATCGGTGCTGGACATCGGGTGCGGAACCGGCACCAATCTGCGCACATTTCTGGAAATGGGCCTTCAGGTCACCGGCCTGGACCCCTCCCCGTACATGCTGGACCTCGCCTTGGGCAAGGTCGGCGCGCAGGTCGATTTTTACCGCGGCTATGCGGAGGACCTGCCCTTCGACGACAACTCCTTCAACCACGCCTGCCTGGTCACCACTTTGGAATTCGTGGCGGATCCCTTGAAGGCCCTTGCCGAGGCCAGCCGGGTGGCCAAGGACCGGATTTACATCGGCGTTTTCAACCGCTACGCCCTCAAGGGCATCCAGCGCCGGGTGCAGGGCATCTTCTCGCGCACGATTTTCAACCATGCCCGTTTTTTCAGCATCTGGGAGCTCAAACAGATGGTTCGCGAGACCCTGGGTGACGTCCCGATCCGCTGGCGCAGCATCTGCCAGTTGCCCTCCGCCTCGGGCAAGCTGAGCTGCCGGATCGAACAGTCGCAACTGCTGCAGAAGACGCCCTTCGGCGCTTTTGTGGGCATGGCGGTGACCCTCGTGCCGCGCTTCCGCACCCGGCCGCTGGCCATCAAATATCACCCCGAGGGCTTTATCCAGCCCGTCGCGGGCTGAGGGTCTCGGCAAGAAATAATTGCACATCTAGCTTGTCTTTTGGCCCGTCACCGGCGTTACCTTCACCGGCCCATATCCCGATATGGGCCGGCGAAGGTGCCTGGGTGACGAACCAAAATCCGGCGCCATATTGTGCAATTATTTAATGCCGCGACCCTGAAATCCTCGAAAAAAAACCGTGCCGCCCCCCACCGGCGCAGCCCACCCCTTGGGGGAACGGCCGGGAGTGAGGACGCCCGCCGGGGCCCCTTACTTCCGCTCCCAGTAGGGCACCAGCAGGACGGGACAGGACGCTTTTTCCAGAATGGTCATGCCCACGTAGTCCACCCGTCCCATGCTGGCCCGTTCGGGGCGGTGGTGGCAGCCGATCACGATCAGGTCCATGGCCTCGTCCCGGGCCCGGCGGCAGACAGCCAGGGCCGGGTCCGCCGGTTCACATTCGAACCGGACATCGGCGAGATCGGCCAGCAGCGGTTGGATCTCGGCCTGGAAGCGTTGCCGGGCGGCGTCGCGGGTTTCGCTCAATTTGCGGCTGTCGGCATCCTCAAGGGTCAGGCGATAGTCGAGGGCATGGAAGATGTGGAGTGCGGCACCGTGGATCCGGGTCAAGGCGACCGCCTTTTCAAGCGCGCAACGCCCGCCGGGGGAGAACTTGAACGCCACCAGAATACGTTTGAACATGGCGGCCCCCTTCGCGTGGGTGGTAAATGGTCACCTCCGGTTCACCTTTTTCCTTACCACCCTGCAGGTCGGCCGGGCAAGGAAAAACGCCGCGCCTGCCGGTTGCCCACCCGGCGCCCATCGGCGTTGGGGTTTGACAAGGCCTAACCATTCGGGATAAAAGTACTTTAATGCTGAAAAAAGAGCCATCCGCAAAAGGGAGCCCGTCCGCTGCGCCGGATTCCGGTTCTCAAAAATTGCGCCAGCGAATTTCGGAGCTGGAGTCCTCCATTTCACGGCGCAAAGAACGCGAAGAAAGGGCTCTGCGCGATTCGGCGGAGCGCTTCCAGGCCTTCGCCGACCACACCTACGACTGGGAGTACTGGACCGCCCCTGACGGCCGCTACGTCTACATGTCGCCCTCCTGCCAGCGCATCACCGGCTACTGCGCCGAAGAATTCATGCAGGATCCCGGTCTGCTGGAGCGCATCATTCACCCCCAAGACCGCGATGATGTCAAACAGCGCTCGGCCGCCATGGCCGCCAAAAAGAGCGTTTTGAGCATGGATTTCCGGATCCTGCACCGTTCAGGCGGGGTCCGCTGGATCGGTCACATCTGCCGCCCGGTCTACGCTTCGGACGGCCGCTATTTGGGTGAACGGGTCAGCAATCGCGACATCTCCCATCGCAAGGCGGCCGAGAAGGCCCTGCGGGCCTCGGCCCGGGCCTTCCGGACGATTTTCAACAGCGGCCACGATGCCGTGATCATCTACGAACCGGGTGGCACGGTCACCCGGGTGAATGACCGGCTGCTGAAAATGTTCGGCGTCTCCCGCAGGGAGGCCATGGCGCACTTCACCCGCAGCGCTTTTCTGGAGGACGGCCGGCCTTCACAGGAGATGGCCGACCGCTGGGCGCGCGCCCTGGCGGATGACAAGCAGATCTTCGAACGGCAATCGCAGCGCGTGGATTCCGGCCTTTTTTTCCAGGTGGAAATCGTTCTGAGCAAAATATTCCTCAACGGCCGCCTGGGAGTCTTGTGCGCCATCCGGGACATCACCGACCGCAAAGAGGCCGAAGCCGAGCGCATGCAACGCGAAAAACTGGAGGGGGTCCTCGAAATGGCCGGCGCCGCCTGCCATGAACTCACCCAGCCGATGCAAAGCCTCTTGGGCTACACCGAGCTGATCCGGCTGCAGATCTCGCCCCAAGACCCGCTCTACGAGAAAACCCTCAAAATCCGGGAGCAGGTGGAGCGCATTGCCGCCATGACCGCCAAATTGATGGGCATTACCAAATATGAAACCCGCCATTACGCCACCGGCCGCAGAATCATCGACATCGACAAGGCCTCGCAAAATTACGG
>JASFIY010000005.1:0-14695 GCA_050122415.1 Desulfobacteraceae bacterium | reverse complement strand
TCACCGGTGCGATTTCCCAGACCAACGATCCGGAGGAGGTGGTGCTGTTGACGGTGGAGAGCGTCAAGAGCGCACTTGACGTCAAGGGCTGCGCGCTGTTTCTGATCAATCGAAAAACCGACGAATTGGAGGTGGCCGGGGCCTTCGGGTTGAGCGACGAATACCTCAACAAGGGCCCGGTCAGCGCCATGCGCTCCATCGCCCAGTCGCTGAAGGAGGGCCCGGTAGCCATCTCGGACGTCAGCGACGACCCCCGCATCCAGTATCCCGAAGCCGCCCGCAAGGAGGGCATCACCTCGATCCTGTCGGTTCCGATAGCCACCGGCGGCAATGTGATGGGCGCCCTGCGGGTCTACACCGGCGAGCCCTGGGATTTCCAACTGGAGGATGTCAACTTCGTTCAGGCCATCGGACAGATCGCCGGCATGGCCATCGACATGTGCCGCATGAACAAGGGGCTCAAGACCAGCATTGAAATTCTCAAGACGATGCGGGATCCCCGCCTGCTCAAATCCCGCCGCTGGACGCCCCACGAAGGGGTGCCGGTCAGCGAGCCAAAGCCTTGAAACCAACTTATGCAGGGCCACAGGCCGGCCGCCGGCGGACCCCTGGCGGTATAGCTGCGGGATCGTCCGGCCGGCGTTTCGGCCAAACCGGGTGCGGTGCCGTCATCGCCCCGGTTCTTTCATTTTAGGGACCGACCGGATCGGTCAGCAAGCAATTGAAATATCGACGTTTCAAGGGACAAATGCCCCCCGGGGCGCGCCGCCGAGCGGTGCGGCCGTTTGCCAAGATTGACGAACACGCCGTCCGCTGCTGCGGCTATTCCGCCAACAAGTCGCGGGGCTTGCGCAAGAAGGCGCAGGCAGACGATCAAATAACGGCCATCATGCCCAACGAAACGTCATCCGGTATGTTCAGGCAAAATTGGGCACGTCTGATCCAGAAAATTTACGAAATGGATCCCCTGATCTGTCCGCGGTGTCAGGGGCCCGAGCGGATCATCGCGCTCATCGAGGATGATCGCATTGCCCAAAAAATACGGTAGCGCTTCTTGGACGAATTCCAGTGGTCGCGCAACCGTCTCTTCCGGAAAGCCCGCATGCCCGGCAGACAATATGCGGTCTGCCCTTATGCGACCTGTGGGCATCCTGACAAAGACACCTCAGTTGAGCCGACATGGGTGATCCTTCAATTGGCTTGTCTGCCGACGGTCACCCCCCGCGGTGATCATTGACGGGAAGCGCGGGCCGGATCTGGCGCAGATCCAGCCAAAGCCGCCTTAACCGCAACAGCGGCAGGGCGGAGCCGCCGCCCGAAGCCATAATCGTCAGATCCAGTTCTATCCTGCCCCCCTCGCCCGTGGGCCTCCCCCTTTCAAACCAGGTGCGGATCTCGTCGCCCAGCCGGCAGACCAGGGGACGGGGGGCGGTGGGTCCACACCCGCCCCGGGGCTCCCGGATATCGGTGTCCAGACGGATCTCGATGGGTGGCAGGAAGGCCAGGGGCAGCCGGATGGGAGGCAGGACCGGGTTGAGGCGATATGCATATTGGACTTCAAGCTGGATTTTTTGCACCATTCCCGGGGCCTCCCGGAAGAGGACGTCGAACAGTGCGGCCAGATGACCGGTCAGAGACCGCACCGCCGGCCCTTCGCCGCCGTCGCCCACGGCAGCCAGGTTAACGGGTGTATCCACCATCAGAGCCGGTCGACAGGGGGCCGTGAACCGCAGATCCGGGCTGGTGTAAATCATGCGGGGATGGGATCTCCGGCCAGGCACCAGTTCGGCGTTTCGAACGATGCGGATCGTGGTGAGGGCCTGCTGCCGGGCGAGAATGCCGAGCCCCGGCAACCGGATACGCCTTTCGGCCCGCTGCCTGCCCTCCCGGGCCGAAAGGCTGGTGCCGTCGGGCTTGATAAAGCGGTATTCAAGATCCGCTCCCTGGGAAACCGGTCGGGGGGTCGTCTCGGGTATCTCGATCCAGGGCACCCCCACTCCGGCAGGGGGCGCTCCGGTGACTCGAACCCGATACTCGCCGTCGGCGCTGGCGTCGCTGATTCTGAAGGCATAGGGTTCAGTCCCAAGGGGGGATGGGTCCCGCGCCGCGGCCGCCGGCGTTCTGTCCTCGGTCTGCCAGGCGCTATGAACCCGCCCAACCATGGCCATTGCCGTATCCAGCAGGGCTTTCTCCGAAGCCGAGACGGGCGGCGCGCCGGCACCGGCTTTCAGCGCATCCCGGCAGAGTCGGTCCAGTTCGGCTTCCATCTGGGGGTAGACCGTCACGAACTGGGCCAGGGCGGCAAAGAGATCCGGCTCGCGGGACTGCAGGGCCAGCGAAAGCGGCGGGTCGGCGTGGAAGCGGATCGTCACCTCCACCGCGTCCTGGGAATGGTGAAAGTCCCGACGATAGGAAAATGCGTAATCCCATTGAAGCAGTCGCGCCAGCTGGGAAGGGTCCTTGGCAAGCGTCCCAGTCCCTTCCGGGGCCAAGACCGATGCCTGCTCTCCCAGGGCCGGAAGGGTCGGAAACCCCCGCAGCACGAGCGGAACTTTGAAGCGGCCCAGATCGGCGCTGAGAGCGGCGCCTCCGGACTCGGCCCCGCCCGAAGCGGGAAAGCCCAGCCAGGAAGAGGCAAGGTACCCCTCATCGGTCACCGGCAGGTGTTGTATCTGGTGCTCGATGTGGCTGCCCCGGTACTCCAGATCCAGGGTAATGAAGCTGCCCCCGGGGTCCGTTTCCTCCCCGGTGCCGGGGCCCCCGGCGGTCATCAGAAAAGTGAGCGTCTGGGGTGTTTCGCTCCCCGGTCCGAGGTCAAGCTTGGCCGCGCTCAGGTTGGCGCTCCGGCTTCCCGGCCGGGATACCGGCGTCCCGTAGATCCGGGGAGGCTCGAAGCCCGGCTCCTGAACCGCGACGGGGATCTCGGCGTCAAACTGAATCACCCCGTCGACCGCATCGGCATTGGAAAGGCGCACCAGCACCTGCTGCCGCAGCCGCTCCCGGGCGTTTTCCAGTGCCTTGGGGTCCATCTCAGGTGAATCTTCAAAGACCGGAATGAGGCGCCGGGCGATGCATCCGGCCAGTTCGCCTTTGATCCGGAGGAGCGCCTCTAAGTAGTTCCGCCGGGGCGAGGTGCGCGCCCCCAGCAGCGCCAGGGCCGATCCGCGGGGGGAATCGAGCAATTGGTCGACGGTTTCAAGAAACGATCGGGCCCAGGCGTCCAGATCCACGCCCATGAAATCCAGATGCCGGTCCGGATTACCGCTAAAATCCAGGGCCGCTTCCGACCCGGGTGTAAAGGTCCAGATGGGAACGCCGGTCCTGGACTCCGGCCGGCTGGACAAGGGTCGCAGCGCCAGCAGGCGGGGTCTGCCCGGGTTTTTGATCCGGTAGGAAACGGCCGCCCCAGGGGAACCCAGCCTGACCGCCCACAGGGGCATCGGGGCATCCGGCGCCCCCATGCTCCGGCGTTCGATGCCGGTGGCGAGCGTCAGGCGCCCCTCCGAACCGCTGAACACGGATTCGAAACGACGGGCGAATGCGCCCAGGGTCATGGGCGCCGCCGGGTTCTGGCGGGCACAGTCGGTTGTTCCGGAAGGGGTCAGCAGGGGGGGGATCGGCGAGACCGCGGAGAGGATATCCGGCGTTTGCCTGAGGTCCGGATGAACCGCGAGAGGCGGCCGGCGCAGCGCAATGGCGACGGTGAGCCGGAACATGGGCGCCGGATTGAGTTTGGGACCGTTCGGGCCGTCCACCGGAAACGCAAGCGCCAGAGGGGGTGGGTTCGGCATGGAGCGGGTTTCGCCGGTAAAGGCGCGCTGCCGGAGAAAAAGACGGATGGCACCGATCCAGGCCAGAACGCCCTCAACCTGAGCGGGTGAAAAAGGCGCTTCCCCCTGGGCCATGAGGCTGGATTCAAGGACCCAGGCGACACGCCCGGAGCCCCGCCCCGGGATCTGGAGCAGCTGGTAGAGGATGCGCTCATAGACGCCAAGATCCAGCCGGGCATTGGCCTGCCAGGCCGGGACATCCCGCTCCCCGATCCGCCGGTCGGGAGACCGGCCCTGGCTTTCGGGATCATAGCGGCAGGGGTCAAAGCCCAGCAGAATTCGAAGGCCTCTGTCCGCCGGCCCGCCGGCCGCCTCAAATCCCGCGGAAACACCGGGCCAGGCGGACAGCCCCACCAGGGGATCGGTATAGCCTGCCGGCAGGGGCGGTATGGACTCCAGCGGCGGGGCATTGTTCCCGAAGATGTCCACCCAGCGGAATTCCAGATCAAGAATCTGCCCCACCCCCCGGTAGGGGCTTCGGACCGGTTCCGGTCGGTCGCCGGCCGGGGTGAAGCCGTCCCGCCTTGAGGCGCGGGCGAAGGGCACGGCGCCGTGATAATGCCAGGCACCATCGGAGTTGCCGGGGTCGGGCACGGCTCGCAGCTTACCCGGCTTTGGATCGGGTCCCGGGGGTTGGGCGGGCCCCATGGGCAGCCCGAAAGGTTGGCGGTGGAATTCAGGGGTGTTCCGGATGCGGCTGCTCAAAAGGGTGAACAGGTGGTCCAGATAGATGGGGCCGTAGTTTTCACCGCCTTCGGGCCCGAATTCAGGAATTTCCGGGGGTATCCTCCGCATCGCCCCCACCGGGATGACGCCGGAGGGAACGGTGGCGGTCCTGAACCTTGGCCCCCCCCGCAGATTCAGGGTGCCGCCGGCAGCGAACAGCCCCTCCCTGAACCGGTTGACCCAGGCCAGGTCAGCCACGCTGCAGCCGTAAAAGCTGGCCAGTTCCGAAAAGGTCCGCCCGTTGACATTGCCGGCCTCGCCAACCGCAGCGGCCACCCGGGTGCTGAGCCGGGGGAGACGAAGGATGGTGCCCGGTGGCAGGGGATCCGGCCCGTCCGGGATATCCGGGTTGACCGTCTGCACGGCCGCCCGGGTGGTGCCGAAAAAGGTTGCAATGGTTTCCAGGCGGCCCCCGGGATCGATCGGCTCGGGTGTCACCCGGTAGATACCGCCCACCACGTCGATGGGAGCACCCGGGACCAGGGCGAGATCCGGGTGGTCGGCGCCAACCTGGATGGCGGTCATGTAGTGGGCCCGGGCCACGGATTCCAGTGAATCCGCGGACGCGGCTGACTGGATGGCGGGCAGGGGATCCGCCCGCGCCACAAGCGCGGAAGCGGACAGATCCACGGCATCTCCGATGAGAACGCAGTTCATGTATGCGGCGATTCGGTTCTGATCCGCAAAGGCCTCAGGGCGGCGGAAGGTCACCAGCAGATGGACGCGGGCCCCGTTGCGGTCGTTGAAAATCCCGTCGGGAAAGCCGTTGCCGTCCGCCTCCCGATAATAGAGATCATAGCCCCCGGATCGGGTGATGCTGTTTTCCCAGAGCCATTCCACGAATTGCCGCACCGGATTCAAACATCCCCTGATCCGATGGGGCTCACCCGCGCCCACAGCGGCCAGCAGCCGCTCCGGGGGCTGGGTAAAGGTGGTGAGGTTGGCCTTGGTGATGAAGAAGGTGGGCGTGTCGGCGGACCGCAGCCCGTCATCCCCGGATGGGTCCGCATCCGACGGGTACAGGACGGTCAGCCCGGCAATCAGCCGGTCTTCCTCCCGGAGCGCCTCCAGAAGGCGCTCCAGGCAGACAATCCCGCGCTCGCCCGCACCGGTCAACGTGTAAACCCACGGCGTGTCTTCAGCTTCGCCGGAGCGTTTTTGGATCCCGACTTCGATGAGGGTGCCGAATCCGTATCGCAGAATGGACCGGGAATCGGTGGCACCAGTGGCCTCGTCGTAGGTCGCGGCCTCAAATGCGAATCTCGGACCGGAGCCGGGTCCGGGTCCGGGCCGGTCTTCGGCCAGGCGGATCAGGCCCGCCGGCAGCGTGCAGATCCGCAGGTGCCGGCGGTCAGCAGGGCCGGGGCCATAGGGAAGGGTCACCGCAACGGCGCTTTGCCAGTTCTGAATCTGCCCAAGGGGATGGACGGCGGGCGGGTCGGCGACCATGGGGGCGGGGCCGGGGGATGCCGCGGACCGAATCCCCGCCCTTGCGGCGGCCTGGACAGCCGCGATCCTGGCGGCCTCGGTTGCATCCACCGTAACCGTCAGTGCGGCCTCATCGGTTGCGGTATCCATGACCACCCAGTCCGGCCCCTGGTCCTTGATCAGGGAAAATTGAAACGCCCGGTCCCGTCTGGGGTCCGGAATCCGGAACTGCTGCCCGGTAATCCCGTAGAGCCCCCATTCGGCCGGCACCTCAATTCCATCCATGAACCGGATTCGGTGCCCGGTGTCAGGCAGGGTCGTGGGCAGGCGGAGCCCGTGAAGAAAATACCGCGAAACCATGCCCGACAAATGCTGCAATCCCAACGATCTCTGGATGGTTTCGATGATGGCGCCCACCCCAAGGCGATGGAGGTGGGGCAGCTGCAGAAGACCGGTTTCCTCCCCAGCCCCGTGGAAGAGATCGGGAATCGAGCGGTTGGCGGGATTCTGGGCGAGGGCCTGCGGGGCGACCCCGTAGCGCCCGGCAATGGCGGCCAGGGTGTCGGTTCCGGCCGCTTCCGTGGTATGGGTCAGGGTCGGCAGCTTCAGTCGGCCCAGGGTCTGAAGCACGCCCGGCCGATCCGCCAGGGAGCGGGCCAGATCCCCCAGTGGCACATGAAAAACCCGGTCCGCCAGGTGGGCCAGGGTATCCCGGTTGGTGACCTTGTGATCCGGCCGGTCCGGCCAGCTGATGACGGCGCCCGGATTCAGGATATTCGGGCGATCGGCGTTGGCCGCCGCCAGGGCTTCGATGGAGACACCATTGTCCCGAAACCTTTGGTTGGCGATGGCGGCCAGGGTCTCCCCCTCCCCCACCCGATAGCTGACCCCATCGATCCTGAGATCCAGCCCACCGGTAAGCGGGTGGCGTGCATTGGCTTCGAAGAGGGCTTCCGCTGAATAAGCGGCTTCGCCTTGCCGGTCCTCGGCGTCGCCGCCCAAAACCCGGCCGCCGTTGGCCGCAACCCAGGCCACCACCGCATCCACCGTGTCCCCCGGCCGCAGCGGGTACGTCAGATTGCGCAGCACATCCAGGGCCGCCTGGAGCATCTGGCGGGCGATGACCAGAAAGTAATCGGCAAAGACAAAACCCGCCATGGAAAGCGGGGAACCCTCCCGGGGCGATGCCGCCGCCCGGTCGTCGGCCCCGTTGGGACGCATTTTCCGGGCAACCTGAACGGACAACCGGTCCAGATGGTCGCGAAGGGCCCGGATATACCCCTGGTCCAGGCTGCTGAAGCGATCGAAGCGGTAGCGTTTATGCGGGGCGCCGCCGGTCGACAGCTCCAGAACCAGTTCAGGGGGCATGGGGAAGACCGCGGCGTCGGGCCGGCCCTGCCGGGTGCCAGGGGACACCACCAGCCGGAATTGGTTGTCCATGAAACGGGCGGCATCCTCAGGCCGGATGGGCACCGGTGCTTCCGGGTCGCTCAGCCGGTCCCGAATGGCCTCCAGGCGGCTTTTGGAAACAGCGGTCGCGTCCACGGCCTCCCGCCCCTGTCGCCCGGGAAAGGCGGCGGCGATGACCCAGCGCAGCACCTCCTTGGCCAGGCATTCGAAGGCGGTGTCCGCGGGCCCCTCCGCCGGGGTGGTGGGGATCTTGCGGTTCGGTGGCGGCGTTTCCAGAAAAATCATCGCCACGTAACAGGCCTCGGGCGCGGGATCCCCCGAAACAGTGAGCACCGGCACGAACCAGCTTCGAAGCTCGGTGGGAGTGGGGTTCGGATGATAGCGGCGCCAATCGAGCTCCGGCAGATCCGCCGCAAAACCGGATGCGGCTGCGGGCAGGAGATCGGAAAGCCGGGCCAGATGGCGGGCCCGCAAATCCAGAGGTGCACGGGACGGCCCCCGGTGCCAAGGGGGCAGTTGCCGGGCCTGGGGGTTGTCGATGACAAAGGTCTCCTTGATCCGGGCCGAAAAACTGAAATGCAGGGTGATCCGGAAGATGCCCATGTTGAGCTTGAGGGAGACCGCGATATCCACCGAGGCCACCACCGTGATGGGGATATTGGCGTAGGCGGCGTAAGTGATCTGGGCGAAGACGCGGACCTCCAAATGAACGTCCGCCTTGATGACGGCGAAATCCACGCTGCCGAACAGCCTGCCGATGATCCCCACCGTGCCTTGAAGCCAAAAATAGTAGTCCCCCTGCAGCTGGCCCGGGCCCCCGGCGCTGTCGGGCCCTGGCCGGGCCGGGTTCCACCTGGCGATCACGCCTTCGAGGATGCCGAAAACCGTGACGCTGAACCCGGCGCGCAGCACCCCCTTTTCGATGGTTTTGCCCACCCCAACCTGGAGCCCGAAGCCGAAGACATGGACCGGGTTGAAGCGCCCGGGGGCCGTGGCCTGGGGAAGTTGCCGGGCGGTGGTCCCGCTGAGTTTGCCGAAGTAAAAACCGCCCGACCCCAGAACTGGAATTCCGGGGGGCACAAAGCCCTGGATGGTGAAGGAGCGGGTAAACACCTGGTTCCAGGGAAATCCCAGATCCACTTGGAAATCCCCGTTGGTGTAAATATCCACGGTCAAAAGGGGCAACGTGACCGAATAGGCGCCCACATCCAGCTGACGCATGGCATCGGGCAGGATCAGCTCGGTATGGTAGACCCCTACCGTATCGGTGACCCGCCGGTAGAGAATCTCGAACACCAGCCCCTTGAAGATCTTGGCGGCGTCTCCGTCCAGGGCCAGCCGCAGGCCGTAGAGATCCGGGTCGTTGAAGATCACCGAGGCCTGAAGCGTGTACCCTGGGGGACCGGCGCGATCGGAATCCGGGTCCTTCCCGTCTTCGATCCGCAGGATCCCGAAGTCCGCGGCAATGAGCCATCCGCTTTCGGGGCTGAAGCAGGGGCAGACCCCGGCCACGCTCTCCGAAGGCGAGCCGCAGACCGTCACCGGCACTTGGTCGGCGGCAGGGGGCTCAAGCTCCCGAAGCCCCTCGATGGCCTTCTGGACCGAGGACAGGTCGGCTCCCCGGACCGCCACGTGCTGCCCCAGGGCCAGGAGCCTGAGGTCGAAATATCGGTTTCCGGCCCCCGGGGGCGCAGGGGCGTCGTCCGGATCGGTGGCATCCCAGGTGAGGGTGTCGTCCCTGACACGATCATCGGGCCAGCGGAAGTCCCCCGAGACCTGGATCTGCACCGGTTTTTTTTTCTTGGAGCGGCCGTCTTCATCAGCCGGGAGATAGGCGAGACCGATTTTTTCGATCCGTGCAAACCCCAGTTCCAGGGCGGGGATCTCCAAGGTCACGCTCACGGCGCGGCGGGTGAAATCAAATGACAATTCAAGGCCGTCGAGACTGGCCCGGTCCAGAAGATTCCAGGGTTGCGGCAGCCCGAAGCGACGACCGGTGGCCCAGGAGACCATGGTTTCGATCATCTCGCCGAGGGTAAAATCCTCCAGCCGGAGGCTGCCCGTCCAGGCCCCGTCCGTTTCCTTCACCAAGCCTTGCAGATGCCGCCACCGGATACCGTAGGATCGGGCCTTGGGCTTAAAATCATAGAACAGATTCAGGGCGATGCCATAGAAGTCCATCCGGGCGTCGATCCGGCCGGAGTATCCACCCGCCGGGTCGTCCGAAGCGAGGGGTCCGGCGGGTTTGGTTTCCTTGGCGTAGGAGACGTTCACCTGTGCAGACAGCTGGATTTGCGCCAGGAAGGGCGGCTCCCAGGGTCGGGCGGTTTCTCCGGAAACGGCGAAGGCGCCGCTTCCGGTCTCGACCCGGATCCGAAGGTTCTTGACTTTCAAATCGAAATCGGGCTCCCACTCCGGCGCGATAAAGTGGGTGAGCAGCCCGACAACCGAAATTTCCCCTCCCGTCTGCCGCCCGCTGAAGGCCCACTGGTCCCCCTCGTAGGCTGCCGTCAGCTCCAGGCTGAAGGCATCCTTCGTTCCGGGGAGCACCTCTGCGGCACCGTAGATACGGCCGTTTAGGCGATCGGCCAAGCCTTCGATCCCGAATCCGAGCCCGGTTACCGTAAACAGCACCCGCCCCCCGAGGGCCACGGGCCAGTCGCCGGTCACATCACAGGCGAGGCTGAAGGGCGGGTGTCCGCCGGGCTCGACTTCCAGGGAGAGATTCCGGATCTCTCCGGAAATTTCCGGCTTGGCATCCCCGGGGTAGAAGAGGCCAACCAGATCGGCGAACAGAATGGCGCCGCCCGGCTCCAGAGCCCCACGCAGTATGAATCCGGGCACCGAACCCGCCACCGCAATGGCGCCGCCGCCGATACCGATCCGGCCCCTCACCGTGACCGAAAGCGCCCGCCGCTCCAGGTCACCCGGCAGGGCCACCAGCCATTCCACCTCAAATCCATCGAGGGCCAGCCGGTTGCCGGGAATCAAGGCCCAGCGATGGTTCGAGGCGGCTTTGATCCCGATGGATTCGATCTCACCGGCCCGGGCGTCATAGATCACATCGATTGCGGTGACCGCAATCCCGGCCGCGGCGGCCAAGGGCGCCGGCAGGGCTCGCTTTAGATCGATCCCCCCGGCCAACTGAAAAAAATCCGAGACGGACCGGGGCGTATCGTCCGGAAACCGCGCCTGAAAAAGCCAGGTGTCTCCCCGGGCCGGGAAATCCATTTTCAGGTACACCTCGGCGCCAATGGATACCTGTCCCTCAAGGGATCCGCGAACCGGCAGGCCGTCGTCCGATACCGCCAACCGTATCTGCGGGGACCTGAGGCCGAACCAGGCCACGCCGGGCAGTGCCCAGACGGCTTCACCGGTCAAGACCGCTGAGCTGCTGAGCGTTCCATCCTTTGCAAAAAACGCGAAAACCGCTCCCATGTCGCTGCCGAAGGCCCGGGTGCGGCCCTGGAGCCCGATCTGTTGAATCCGCTCCCCGTCCCGATGGGCGGAGATTTCCACATCCGCCAGTGCAATGCTCGCCCCCTGGCTGATCTCCAGGAAGAAATCCGCGATGCGGCCCCCGGAAAGGACGTCGGGGATCAGCCGAAGTTTTCCTTCCTTAAGACTGGCCTTAAGCCTTTCATAGAGATCGGACAAGAGATCGTCGGGCATGGCGCGATCCTTTCAGGAGCCGGAGTTCCGGTGCAGATCCGGCGCCCCTTGGGGCGTATCGGCGGGCAGTGAATCGCCGTTGCGCTTCATATGGTGCCGCAACAGGAAGATGCCGTTGAGGAGTTTGTCGGCTTCCAGTTGGTGAAAATAGTCCTTCAGCCCGCTGAAGTAGCGCCCGAAGCTGGAACCCCCCGGGTTGTCCGCCACGATTTTGAAAAACGACCCGATGGCTTCGGCCGGATGGGAGTGCTCCAGGTGAGTGTCGGGATAGAGTTTGATTTTTCGCCCCGAATTCCAGACGCCCGCATCGCTGGTCACCAGCCGGGAGAGTCTGCGCATGGTGGTGGCTGCGACCCCGGGCTGCGTTGCGGCCAGGGGCAGGGTGACATAGAGCCGGTCGTGGGGTTCGTTATGGGGGCTGGGCAGCTGGAGATAGGCATTTCCGAGGTTGAGAAGCAGGTTGACCGTCCCCTGCCCTTCGAACACCCCGGGCAGGCCGGAGATCTTGTAGAGATAGTTGAAGGCGTCCAAGGGGACTGAACCCATCCGGACCAGGAGAACATGGTTGTTGGCGGACTGCGCCCTGGCAACGGTCGATTCGAATTCGGGATCGTCGTGGGCCAGGACCCGCAGACGGTCGCTGAAGGCGGTTCGCATGGATTTCAGGTAGCTGGCGAACACCGGTTGAATTCTTGGATCGCTGCCATGGATGATGGCCCCGAGTCGGTCATAGGCGGCGGCGGCCAGGTTCGAGAGCACCACAATGACGGCACTGCGGGATTTCCGAAGGCGGTCCTGGGCATGGAGAACACCTGCGACCAGATTGAAGAGAATCATTTCGGAGATTTCGGGTGCGACCACTTCGGGGTGCTCGTTCTGGTAGTCCCTGTCGAACAGTTCCAGGCCGTAGACCGGCATCAGCAGCAGGCCGTGCGGGTCGGCGACGGATCCGGCGGCGGCGACGATTCTTTTGTAGCATTCGCACTTCACCGCATCCTTCTTTCGAAAACGCTGGTAGCGCGCGTCGTCCATCGCGGGCACGTCCAGGTAATACCCGTGACGATCGATCAGGGCATCGGGATACTGATCGTCGAGAACCGTCAGGAGGTCGTCCCCGTGGCCGGTCGGGGGGGGTTGAAAGACCGCACTTTGGGCCTCTTTCCAGCGGTAGGGCTGGAGCGCCAGCAGATGGGACACATTGAGAAACCAGGCGTAATTCTGCTCCGGTGTGTCGCGTTTCCAGTCCAGCCCCCCGGAAAACCCCAAAGCGCAGCGCTCGGAAGCGGCCTTGGGACGATCCCAGGAATCATAGGGAATAAAGTTGAGCGTGACCGGACCCTTGGCGGTTGGGATCGAAAGGGTCTCCGGTGGATGCTCCCCGTCAAAGCCGGGAATCAGGACGGCCAGCTTTCTAGCCTCTGTGAGATCCTGATCGGGCCTGGCGTAAAAGACCTCGGCCGTGCCGCTGAACCCAAGATCCACCAACCGCATGAGAAGATTCACCGTGGAAGCCTGGTGCCCCAGCCCCGGCCCCGGAAAAACCAGGATCCGGATCCGGGGGCCGGATTCCAGATATTCGATCAACGGCCCCAGGTTGGCCCAGAAATTACGGCGGTTGGCCTCATCGGTGGCGGCGATCAGGCGGTTTAAAAAGGACGCTGTCATGTGGCTTCCGTTTTCTTCCTGTAGACGGCATACCACCCCAGCCCCGAGGCCCTGCCGCCGGATTTGGGGTTTCCGAAGAGATAAAAGTCCGTGTCGCCGCTGGGGGGCAGTTTCAATAGCCCCATAAAACGGAGCGCAATCTGGTGGAGCACCAACAGAAAGGATTGCTGCTCCCGAACGTAGACCAGTCGCATATCTCCCACGGCCAGTTTGACGACCCCCTGGAGATCGAGGAGCCCGCCGTCGGGCCCGGCACCCGGCAGTTTGAGCCCCACCTGGACCCGATAGGCGTCGGAATCCGCGGTCAGCCCGGGGCTCCAGGCCAGCAACAGAAAGGCGTTGAGGTTCACCTTGCCGGCCATCTCCCCCGGGGAGCCAAGGTTCAACCGGAACCTCAGCCCGTGCCAGGTGTCGGTGACACCCGCGACCAGAGGGCCTGCATCCACCGGAAAATACCCCAGATCTTCCGGCCGGGTCCGGCCGTCGCCGGCAAGGAGCCCGTCTGCTTGCAGTGCGAAATGGGCGTAAAGTCCGCTGTCACGGCAGGTGCTGCGTTCGGTGTCGAAAGCCACCCCCGCGCCGTCAAACCGGTAGCCGTCATCAACCGCTTCGGGGCCGTCTCGCACCAGTCCGAGGTTCGCGAAGGCCAAACCCTGACGGGGACTGTCCGGGGGCCCGTCGCCACCGAAGGAGAAGAGATCCATGGGACCCGGATCCCCGCCGTCTGCAGGGGCGGCTGCGAGCACTTTAAAATCAAGAAACCCCGTGAAATCGAACCGGGGAATTCCCTGCGCCACGGTGGAGAATCGGGCGCCGGTGATTTCCACCCGCTTAAGGACACTGCTGTCGAAGCTCAGCGTGGTCTTTCGATCGCCCTCCAGAACGAACAGCCGCTGGTCTCCCTGGCGCTGGAGGGACCCGTTGAGCACGATTGCAGGGAACGCCCGGGCAGTGTCGGCGCTCCGGGCGAGCGGCTCCCCCAGAAAGGCGTTTAAGGTGAGCTGGGCCCGGCTTTGAAAGGATTTGAGTGCCGAATGCGCAAACCGGGCCTGAAGGGTGAGCACCTTGAAATCAAAGGTTCGGCCCGGGTCGGGAGGAATGGGGTCGAGACCCGGTGCGCCCGGGTCTTCGGGGGGCAGTCCGGCATCCCGGTAGTCGATGAGCCCGAACCAATCGCTGGGGCCGCGGATGGACAGCGCGGCGCTGTCGACGGCATTGAACGCAATACCCACATGGTGGGCACGGAAACGATCCGCATCGATGCCGGCCATGAGCCCCTGAAGCTGGCCGGGCAGATCGCCCACCGTGACGTTGAGGGCCAGAACCCCGGTCCAGGCGGGATCGGAGACGAGCTTCCGGAAATGGCTAAAATGGCCGTCGTCATCGGTTTCGCGAAGTTTGGCAGCCGCGATATAGCGACCGAGCCAGGAGGACAGCGTGGCAAGCTGGGAAGCATCCGGACCCTCGAGCATTTCGCTTGAAGGGTCTTCGGGATCCTGAACCAGCGTGGTCGGTGCAGCAAAATCCGCCGGTCGGGTCCAGAGTTCGGGGTGGGTCACCAGATCCTCCAGGGCGCCGGACCGGAATTTGAAAATCAGCAGATTGCGGTAGTCGTTATACCGATTGTGCTTCCCCACCGCGATCTCCAGCTGCCACCCGTCGATGGTCACGGTGCTCTGGAATTTTCCCAGATGGCAAGCGTTGGCCGCCACCAGAAAGAGCTGACTGGTTTGAAGGGCCTGTTGCAACGCAAACGGGACCGCGGCCATCCCGAACGGTTCGCCGTCTCCCCCCTGCCCCAGCTGAATCTTGTCCCAGCTGCCGTCCGTCCGCATCCCGATGGTGAACCCCGCCGGTGTGACCAGGGTGGTCGCTCCTTCCGGAGCCGCCCGGGCGGCTGCGTCTGCAATGGCATGGCGCCGGGACGGTGCAATGATCCGACGTTCCATTTCCGAAATCTGCCC
>JASFIY010000004.1:0-15809 GCA_050122415.1 Desulfobacteraceae bacterium | reverse complement strand
AGCGGATCAGCGCCCTGCTGGCCGACAAGCAGCCGGATCTGGTCGGCTTTTCGATCCTCAACGCCAACCGCTGGGGCGGCATCGAGGTGGCGCGCCTCGCCAAGGCCCTCAACCCGGGCGTGGTCACGGTTTTCGGCGGGGTGACGCCCACCTTTCTGTGGCACCATTTCCTGACCCATTTCCCGGAGATCGATTACGTCGTGGTCGGCGAGGGCGAGTTTCCCCTGCTGCACCTGGTGCAGGCGCTGGAAAAGACGCCCGCCCCGGATCCGGCGGCGATCCGGGGCCTGGCCTGGCGCAAGCACGGACGCCCGACCTGCAACCCGGCGCCCGAACCGATCCGCAACCTGGACGCCCTGCCGCAGCCGGCCCGCTATTTCCGGTTTCAGCACGTGGCGCTGACCCGCGGCTGCCCCGGCAACTGCACCTTCTGCGGCTCGCCGCTGTTCTGGGACCGGCGGGTGCGGTTTCACTCCAGCGGCTATTTCGTCGACCAGCTGGAGCTGCTCCACCGCCAGGGGGTGACGTTCTTCTACGTCTCCGACGACACCTTCATGGTCAGCGCCAAGCGCGTCATCGCCATCTGCCGCGAAATCATCCGGCGCCGGCTGCCCATCAGCTGGGCGGCCATCTCGCGGGTGGACCTGGTGCGGCCCGAGGTGCTGGCCTGGATGCGGCGGGCCGGCTGCACCCAGATCAGCTACGGGGTTGAAAGCGGGTCGGCGGCCATCCGTCAAAGCCTCAACAAGCCGCTGGAAACGGAACAGATCAAACGCGCCTTCGACCTGACCGTGCGCCACGGCATCTTCAGCCGCGCCTACTTCATCTACGGCTGCCCCGGCGAAAGCGACGCGACCGTCGCCGAAACCCTGGCCCTGATCGCCGCCATCAAGCCCCTCAGCGTCATCTTCTACGTGCTCGACGTCTTTCCCGGCACGGCCCTGTACGCCGACTTCCGCCGGCGGTTCGGCCTGGACGACGACATCTGGCTGGACCGCATCGAGGACATCCTCTACTGCGAGTACGACCCGGCGCTGACGCCGGAGCGGGTGAAACGCTGGGGCCGGCGGCTGCGGGAGGGATTTTACCGCCTCCTGCCGGAGATCGTGGCGAACATCCGCCTGCTGGAAGACCCCGATTTCGCCCCCCTGCACGCCGATTTCCTGTCGCGCCTGGCCATGACATTCAGCCACGGCGATTACGCCCGGATCGCGGCCATCGCCGACAAGGACCGCCTGGCCGCAGGACTCTACGACCGGGCCCTGGCCTACCACCCCGACCCGCGCGCCTTTCTGGGACGTGCGATCCTCCACCAGCAGGCCGGGGCCTTCGACCAGGCCGGCGTCCTGCTGGAGCGGGCGCTGCGCCACCACCCCCAAAACCAGGCGCTGAACATCTGCCAGGGGATCAACCTTCTCAACCGCAACCGGCCGCGGGAAGCGATCACGCACCTGCTGAATTTCCCGGACGCGCCCCAGGCGGCCGCCGCGCTGGCCGCCTGCTACAGGGCCCTGGGGGACGAGGCCGAGGCGGAGCGATTTTCCCGACGTCATCGCGATTTGAGCGGCGGCGGCTGACCGCCGCCGGGCCGCAGCCCAAAGCGCCCCGAGAGCGCCCTTAACCCGTTGAAAGTTTACCCAAAGGGCAAAATTTAACTTGTCATCTTACCCCTTTATCCTTGACAGCGGAAATGAACTTGATTATAGAATTTGCCTTAATTTGGCACCTCGGCAAGGGGCCGGCCAGTCCGCAGGGTCGGGCGGCCTCGGTTTCGCCGGGAGCCCCACCCTATTGAGAAAATTCTTGCCCCGGAGCAATCTTGAGTCAAAAAAACCTGGCGCTTTTTCTGGAGAAAAGAAAATCCGCGATCGTCGCCAACTGGTTTGACGAGGTGGCGGCGTCCTATGCCCCTGACACCGGCCAGTTTCTCAAGAAAAAGCAGGATCCCTTCAGCAACCCGGTGGGCATGAGCTTTCGCGACGGCTTGAGCGGGCTTTTCGACCAGGTGGTCCAAGGCATCGACCGCGAAAGAGCGCTGCCCTTTCTCGACCCGCTGATCCGAATCCGGGCGGTCCAGGCGTTTACCCCCTCCCAGGCAACTGCATTTATCTTTTCTCTCAAAACCGTTCTCCGTCACCATTACGGCAAGGAAATTCACGCCCTTCAACTGCAGGAGGCGCTGGTGGAGATCGAAAGCCGCATCGACCGGCTCGGCTTTCTGGCGTTTGACCTATTCATGGAATGCCGCGAGAAGATCTACCAGCTGAAGGCCGATACGGAGCGCAATACCATATACCGTGCATTCGAGAGAGCGGGCTTGATCAAAGAGGACCCGGAAAATTAAACCGGTTCCCGGGGATGTTAACGTTTAATTTTTCAGGAGGCTCACGGTACGGCAGGGGATATCCGGCGTTTGGGGTCGCGGCGGCCCAGCCATGGGACAAACAGGGCCGGCACAGTTCCAGCCAAAGACCTTTGCGGACGACAAACGCGCGGTTGCGCCCAATGCTGTCTCGGGGGCAAAGCAGAGAGGTTACGCTAAATGAATGTGAACTATCTATTTTCCCTCGTAGCAGTCCTGCTGCTGTTCGCACTGGCCTATCTGGGCGTCAAAGTCCCGGGGGGTCAGACGTTTTTCGGAATCATCATCCCCTATGTGGCCTTCATTGCGTTTCTGGCCGGTTTCTTCAACCGGGTCATGGGCTGGGGCCGCTCGGCCGTCCCTTTCCGGATTCCGACCACCTGCGGCCAGCAGATGTCGCTGCCCTGGATCAAGCAGAACAAGATCGACAACCCCACCACGACCTGGGGCGTGATCGCCCGGATGTTTTTTGAAATCGTCACGTTCCGATCGCTTTTCCGCAACACCCGGGCGGCCAAAAAGGACGGCGACCGGCTGCAGTACAAACTGGAAATCTTCCTGTGGATCGGTGCCCTCGCCTTTCACTACACCTTCCTGACGGTCCTGGTGCGCCACCTGCGCTTCTTCACCGAACCGGTGCCGGGCTTCGTCCAGTTGATCGAACGGGTGGACGCCTTCTTCCAGTTCGGGCTGCCGGTGGTCTATCTCTCGGGCATCGTCCTGCTGGCCGCGGTGCTCTACCTCTTTCTGAGGCGCATCTTCATTCCCAACCTCAAGTACATCTCGCTGGCCTCGGACTATTTTCCGCTGTTTCTGATCGGCGGAATCGCCCTCACCGGCATCCTGATGCGCTACTTCACCAAGGTGGACGTCACCGCCGCCAAGGAACTCACCATGGGCCTGGTAACCTTCCGCCCCACGATTCCGGCGGGCATCGACGGCATCTTTTACGTCCATCTGTTCTTCGTCAGCGTTCTTCTGGCATACTTCCCCTTCAGCAAGCTGATGCACCTGGGCGGCGTTTTTCTCAGCCCGACCCGCAATCTGCCCACCGATACACGCGCCCGACGGCATGTCAATCCGTGGAACTACCCGGTCAAGGTTCATACCTACGAGGCCTACGAAGACGAATTCCGAGAGAAAATGATCGAGGCCGGTCTGCCGGTGTACAAACAGCCGGAACCCCAGGCGCCAGAGGAAAAGGAGTAAGTAATGAGTGATCTTCCGAAATCAGACGAATTCTTCACCCAGATCGACCACAAGCCGCCCAAGCTGACCGACTGGATGGACACCCCGATCAACATCCGCAAGGGCATGTACTGCTACGCGTCCAACCCCAAGAGCGTCGAGACCCTGGGGCTGCCCTTCGCCCGCCCCTGGAACCCGCTGGAGGACGACTGGCAATTGCCGGAAAACTGGCAGCAGATCATTCACGAGGGCCTCAAGGACCGCCTGGAGCGTTTCCGCAGCTTCAAGATCTTCATGGACATCTGTGTCCGCTGCGGGGCCTGCGCCGACAAGTGCCACTTCTTCCTGGGCACCGGGGACCCCAAGAACATGCCGGTCCTGCGGGCGGAGCTCCTGCGCTCGGTTTACCGCAACGATTTCACCGCCGCCGGCAAGATTATGGCCAAGGCGGGCTTCGGCAAGCAGATCGGCGCCCGCCCGATGACCCTGGGGGTTCTCAAGGAGTGGTGGTATTATTTCTTCCAGTGCACCGAGTGCCGCCGCTGTTCGGTCTTCTGCCCCTACGGCATCGACACCGCCGAAATCACCATCATCGGCCGGGAGCTGCTCAACCTGCTGGGACTGAACATCGACTGGATCGCCACCCCGGTGGCCAACTGCTACCGCACCGGCAACCACCTCGGCATCCAGCCGCACGCCTTCAAGGACATGCTGGAGTTCTTCGTCGACGACATCGAAGAGCGAACCGGTGTGCGGGTGGAGCCCCAATTCAACAAGAAAGGCGCCGACATCCTGTTCATCACCCCGTCGGGAGACGTTTTCGCCGACCCCGGGACGTATACCTGCATGGGGTACATGATCCTCTTCCATTTCCTGAAGGAAAAATACGGGTTCGACGTCACCTGGAGCACCTACGCCTCCGAGGGCGGCAACTTCGGCTTCTTCACCTCCCACGAGACCATGATGCGGCTCAACGCCAAGATGTACCTGGAGGCCAAGCGCCTGGGCGTCAAGTGGATCCTCGGCGGGGAGTGCGGCCACATGTGGCGCGTGATCAACCAGTACATGGACACCATGAACGGGCCGGCCGATTTCCTCGAGGAGCCCGTCTCCCCGATCACCGGCACCAAGTTCGAAAATGCCAAGTCCACCAAGATGGTTCACATCGCGGAGTTCACCGCCGACCTGATCAAACACGGCAAGCTCGACCTGGACGTCCGGCGCAACGACCACCTCAAGGTCACCTTCCACGACTCCTGCAACCCCTCCCGCGGCATGGGGCTGCTGGATGAGCCCCGCTACGTCATCAACAACGTCTGCAGCCATTTCTACGAAATGCCGGCCACCACGATCCGCGAGCAGACCTTCTGCTGCGGCAGCGGTGCGGGTCTGAACGCCGGCGAAGACATGGAGCTGCGGATGGCCGGCGGTCTGCCGCGGGCCAATGCGGTCAAGCACGTCCACCAGAAGCACGGGGTCAACATGCTGGCCTGCGTTTGCGCCATCGACCGCGCGGTCCTGCCGGCCCTGATGGAGTACTGGGTGCCGGAGGTGGATGTCACCGGCCTGCATGAGCTGGTCGCCAACGCCTTGATCCTGCCGGGCGAAAATGAAAGAGAGACGGACCTGCGCGGTGAACCGCTGCCGGGAATGGAGGATGACGCGAATGAATGACAAAAAGTATATCATCGCCGGATTAGCGATATTCGTGGTGCTCATGACCTTTCCCCTCTGGTACAACATGGGCAAGGCCGCCCCGCCGCCGGAGGTGATCCTGACGCCCAAGGCCCTGGCCGCCAAGGAGTGCGTGCGGCCCAAGGCCTACATGCAGGTGGATCATATGCGGCTGCTGGACGTCTGGCGGGATACCGTCAGCCGTGACGGCCGGCGGGTCTACGTCAATGAGCAGGGAAAACAGTTCAACATGAGCCTTTCCAACACCTGTCTGGATTGCCACTCCAACAAAGCCGAGTTTTGCGACCGGTGTCACGATTATGCCTCGGTAAGCCCTTACTGCTGGGACTGCCATATCGATAATCCGAAGGAGACAAAGTGATGGAAGACAGCAGAAGAGATTTCCTGAAGATCGCCGGCATTGCGGCGCTGGGCCTGGGTGCCAGCCCGGTCCTGGACGCTTTTGCAAAAGAGCAGGTTTTGCAGACCCCCCAGATGATTCAAGGCGAAACTGCGCTCAAGGGCACCCACTGGGGCATGGTGGTGGACACCCGCAAGATCCACTCGCCCGAAGACCTCAGCCCGATGATCGCGGCCTGCAACAAGATCCACAACATTCCGGAGCTGGAAACCGAAAACCACGAAATCAAGTGGATCTGGGCGGAGGCCTACCACAACGCCTTCCCCGAAAAGGAGACCGCGTTTCTCAACGAACACCTGGAGCACATCGTGCTGCCCGTGCTCTGCAACCATTGCGAGGATCCGCCCTGCTGCCGCGCGTGCCCCACCCAGGCGACCTTCAAGCGTGAATCCGACGGCATCGTAATGATGGATTTTCACCGCTGCATCGGCTGCCGCTTCTGCATGGCGGCCTGCCCCTACGGTGCGCGCAGCTTCAATTTCCGCGACCCGCGGCCGTTCATCAAGGAAACCAACCTGAAGTTCCCCACCCGGATGAAGGGCGTTGTGGAAAAGTGCAGTTTCTGCGCCGAACGCCTGGCCGAGGGCAAGCTGCCGGCCTGCGTGGAGGCCTCCAACGGCATTTTAATCTTCGGCGATCTGGACGACCCGCAATCGGAAGTGCGTCAGATCCTGCGGGAAAACTATACGATTCGCCGTAAACAGAACCTGGGCACCGGACCCAGCGTCTATTACATCGTGTGAGGTGACCATGCTTGAACTCGCGATAAAAGGCAGCAAGAAATACTGGGGGTGGATGGCCCTGCTGGCCGGCCTGGTCGGGGTGGGCTTCCTGGTTTACCTTCAACAGCTGAACTTCGGTTTGGGCATCACCGGCATGAGCCGGGATGTGTCCTGGGGCTTCTACATCGCCAACTTCACCTATCTGGTCGGGGTGGCCGCCGGCGGCGTGATGGTCGTTTTGCCCTATTACCTCCACAACTACAAGGCCTTCGGCAAAATCACGATCCTGGGCGAATTTCTGGCGGTGGCCGCCCTGGTGATGTGCCTGCTGCTGATCCTGGTGGACCTGGGCCAACCCATGCGGATGCTCAACGTCCTTTTTTACCCCTCGCCCCGGTCGGTCCTTTTCTGGGACATGATCGTCCTCAACGGCTACCTCTTTTTGAACATCGTCGTGGGTTGGAACGTCCTGGAAGCCGAGCGCAACGGCACCTCCTATCCGCCTTGGCTCAAACCCTTCATCATCCTCTCCATCCCCTGGGCGATCAGCATTCACACGGTCACAGCCTACCTTTACAGCGGTCTTCCCGGCAGAGGCTTCTGGATGACGGCCATCTTGGCGCCGCGCTTTTTGTCTTCGGCGTTCGCCTCCGGCCCGGCCCTGCTGATCCTGCTCTGCCTGGTGGTGCGCAAGCTGACCCGCTTCGACCCCGGCCGGGAGCAGATCCAGACGCTGGCCAAAATCGTGGCCTACGCCATCTGCATCAACGTCTTTTTCTTCCTCTGCGAAGTGTTCGTGGTCTTCTACAGCAATATCCCCGAGCACACGGCCCACATCCAATATCTTTTCTTCGGCCTGCACGGCAAAGGGTCGCTGGTGCCCTGGATGTGGACTTCCATGGGGCTGATGCTGGTGAGCATCATCCTGCTGGTCAATCCGGTCACCCGCAGGCAGGAAGGGGTGCTGGCGGTGGCCTGCGTCGCGGTTTTCGTGGGCACTTGGATCGACAAGGGGCTCGGGATGATTTCGGGCGGTTTCGTGCCCTCGCCGCTGCACCACGTCAACGAGTACGCCCCGACCATCCCCGAGATCCTGATCACCCTGGGCATTTACGCGATGGGGGCGCTGGTCCTGACGGCGCTCTTTAAAATGGCGATTTCGGTCAAGGAGGAGGCCGCGGGGTAACCCGACCCCTCACAGAAGACGGCATCATCCAAAGGGGCGATTCAGCTGGAATCGCCCCTTTGGCTTTTCGGTTGCCCCTGTGAAAAGCACACCTCGGCCGCCCCGCCGGGCCGCTTCGGCGGACGGCGGCTACCAGCGGATGCGTTCTTTACCGCAAAAAACCAGCAGGCCGGCCGGCCGCGCCAGACATGCGAGGGTCATGTTGAGCCGCAAAGCGGTTTGAACCGCCAGGCGGGTGGGGCGGGACATGGAAAAAATGACGGCCACGCCGGCCCGGGACGCCTTCTGAACCAGGTCAAAGCTGATCCGGGAGGAAAGCACCAGCAGGGCGGCGGCATCCAGGCTGCCCCCCAGCAGAAGCCGGCCGACGGCCTTGTCCAGGGCGTTGTGGCGCCCGACATCCTCCGCCGCGGTCAGGAGGGTCAGATCGGCGCTGAACAAGGCGGCGGCGTGCGCCGCGCGGGTTTTTCCCCGCAGGGGCTGCAATTCGTCCAGCCGCTGCAGGCAATCCAGTGCCAGCCGCCCGTTCAGGAGGCCTTCGGCGACGCCAAAACGCGGTACCTGGTCCGCCAGGGCGGCGATCAGCCGGTCGCTGTCCACCTCGGCCAGGCCGACCCGGGCGCCATCCCGCCCCCCGAAGCGCTCGGCCACGGCCGCCCAGCGCGCCGCGCTGAGGGTGACGTCGACGATGGCGTCCACCCCCTTTTGGGCATAGGCCAGGCGGGAGATGTCCCCCGCGGCCGCAACAATACCCTCGGCCAGGCAAAAACCGGCCGCCTGGGGAATTTCATCACCCGGCGTGCGCATCCCCAGGGATGCCTGCCGCCCCTGGACCCGTATCATCAGCGGGGCTTCTCCGATCAACGCCAGGGAGGCCGGACGGGTGCCGCGGGCGTCGCAGTGCTGGGCTTCAAAACGATAGTGGGTGCTCATTTTCCGCTCCTTTCGATGCATCGGCCGTAGTTTTCAGACCGGGCAAACCCACCGCCAGGGGGTGCCGGGCGCCGAACCGGTCGGGGACTTCGCGCCCCGTGGGCGCCCGCGCGCGGGCCGGGCCGAGTGCTGGCGGCCAGTGGAATATTTTTCTTGACAAAATTTCGGAATTAATTACTATTTGGAGCTTTTAGCGCATCGACAAGTATTTATCCACGGGCACAACAGAGACACACCAGCCCGCGGGATCCTGATGTGGGGGTATCTCAGAGAAATAAAGGAGGGTCAAGCCGATGTACGCTGTGGTGAATTCAGGCGGAAAGCAATACAGAACTCAGCCGGGGGAAACCTTGCTGGTCGAAAAACTGCCCGGCGAGGTGGGAACCCCTGTGACCTTCGACGTCTTGATGTACGCCGACGGCGAAGACGTCCGGATCGGTCAGCCGCTTGTGGAGAACGCCGCTGTTCACGGCCGCATCGTCGAACAGGGCAAGTCTTCCAAGGTATTGGTCTTCAAGTTCAAACGCCGCAAAGGCTACCGCCGCAAAATGGGACACCGGCAGCCTTTCACGGCGGTCAAAATCGACCGCATCGAGGTCTAGCCGCCGGTCTGGCCTGCGGCTGGACCGGTTGGCGGGGATACCATTAGCATTTGCCGAAACCGGGCCCCAAAGGGGCCGGCGGCAGGTCCTATTTTTGAAGGAGTATCACAATGGCTCATAAAAAAGCAGGGGGCAGTTCCAAAAACGGTCGTGACAGCGCCGGTCAGCGGCGCGGGGTCAAGCGTTTCGGCGGCCAGGCGGTCAGGGCCGGCAATATCCTGGTGCGCCAGGTGGGCACCAAGATCCACCCCGGGGCCAATGTTGGCATGGGCAAGGATTACACCTTGTTCGCCAAAATTGACGGTGTCGTGGCTTACGAGCGCCTGGGACGCTCCCGCAAAAAGGTCAGCGTTTACGCAGATTGAAATTCATTGACGAGGCCACGATCAGCGTGCAGTCCGGAGACGGCGGGCGCGGCTGCGTCAGCTTCCGCCGGGAGCGCTTCATTCCCCGGGGCGGACCGGACGGCGGCGACGGTGGAAACGGCGGCGATGTCCTGCTGGTGGCCACCTCGCGCAAACGAACCCTCTACCATCTCAAATTCCAGCACGGCTTCAAAGCCGCCAACGGCGCCGGCGGCCAGGGCGCTCAGAAGACCGGAAAAAACGGCGCGGATCTCGTTATCGAGCTTCCGCCGGGGACCCTCGTCTACGATGCCGGCACGGGCGAACTCTTAAAGGACCTGACCGCCGACGGCGAGCGTTTTCGCGCCGCCCACGGCGGTCGCGGCGGTCGCGGCAACAAACGCTTTGCCACCGCCACCAACCGCGCCCCCCGTTTCGCCCAACCCGGGGAGCCCGGCGAAGCGCGCCAGCTGAAGCTGGAACTCAAGCTTCTGGCCGATGTGGGAATCATCGGCCTGCCCAACGCCGGCAAATCCACCCTCATCGGTGCCGTTTCGGCCGCGCGCCCCAAAACCGGCAGTTATCCCTTCACCACCCTTGAACCCAACCTGGGGGTCGTCACCACCGATTGGGGCGCCCCCTTTGTGGTGGCCGACATCCCGGGGCTGATCGCGGGGGCGCATCAGGGCGCCGGGCTGGGCATCCAGTTTCTGCGCCACATCGAACGCACCCGCCTCCTGGTCCACCTGATCGACGCCGGCAGCATCGACCCCCGCCAGCCCCTGCGGGACTATCACGCCATCAACGCGGAGTTGCGCGCCTACAAGCCCTCTCTGGCGGCCAAGCCCCAGATCCTCGTGCTCAACAAGCTGGACCTGCCGGAGGCCATAGCGAACGCCGCGGCTTTTCAGCAAGCCCTGCCCGAAACCGAAATCCTGCGGATCTCGGCGCTGACCGGCGAAGGTCTCGCGACGCTTAAATCCAAGATCGTCTCCCTACTGGACAATTGCGATGAACACTTACCGTAAAGCCTGTTTTGACCGGGCCAAGCGCATCGTCGTCAAGATCGGCAGCAATGTGCTGACCGAAGACAACGGTTTGAATCTCAGGGCGATGCATGCCATCAGCCATCAGATCAGCCAGCTCTGCGACCGTGGCCTGGAAATCATCCTGGTTTCCTCTGGGGCGATGGCCGCCGGGATGAAGAAAGTGGGCCTCGCCCGGCGCCCGGAAGCGATTCCCGAGCGCCAGGCGACCGCCGCCGTGGGACAGGCCACCCTGATCCGCGAATATGAGAAGGCCTTCGAAAAGGACAACAAAAAAGTGGCCCAGATCCTCTTGACCAGCGACGGCCTGGCCAACCGCAAGCGCCACCTGAACGCCCGCAACACCATCAACACCCTTCTCGAATGGGCGATCATCCCCATCGTGAATGAAAACGACACGGTCATGATCCAGGAGATCCAGTTCGGCGACAACGACAACCTGGCCGCCATGATCACCCTGCTGATGAATGCCGATATCCTGATCAATCTCACCGATATCGACGGCCTCTACGACAAGGACCCCCGGCGCCACCGGGATGCCGCCCTCATACCGCAGGTGAGCACCTTCAAACGCGAGATCGAAAAATTTGCCAGCGACATTCCCGGCGCCCTGGGCACCGGCGGCATGCTCAGCAAAATCAAGGCGGCCCGCAAACTCACCACCGCGGGGGTGCCGATGGTGATCGCGCGCGGAGAAAAACCCGACATCCTGCTGGCGCTCTTCGCAGGTGAAAGCCACGGGACCTTCTTTGTCCCCAATCAGGAGAAGCTGGCCAGCCGCAAGTGCTGGATCGGCTTCAACCTCAAACCCCAGGGGGCGCTGCAGATCGATGCCGGGGCCCAAGAGGCGGTCCTTCACAAAGGCAAAAGCCTCCTGCCCAGCGGGATCGTCGCGGTGGAGGGCGAATTCGGGATCGGCGCACCGGTGGAATTCAAACGCGGCAACAGCGACGTCCTGGGGATCGGCCTGGTCAACTACAATTCGGCCGACATCCGCAAGATCATGGGGCTGCGCTCCAACCGCATCAAGTCGGTGCTTGGCTACAAACCCTACGACGAGGTCATCCACCGCGACAACCTGGCGCTGACCGGCGAATTCGCGCTCTGACGACCGCCTGCCGAGCCGGAAACACCCCGGCGCGGCGCCACCACCCGCGGTCTGCCCGTGGACAGTCGCGCCGCAGCCGGACCGCCCGTTGTGGGAACGAATTTGAGGGGTCTTGGTGAACCGCATCGGTCTTTTTGGAGGCACCTTCAACCCGATCCACCTGGGACACCTGCGCTCCGCCCAGGAAGTGCTCGAAGCCTTTGACCTGCAGCGGATCCTGTTGATCCCCTCCGCCCTTCCGCCCCACAAAGAGCCGGAGTTTCTAGCCAGCGCCGCGGATCGCCTGGCCATGATCCGCCAGGCCACCCTGGGGCACACCGGTCTCGGCGTGTCGGACGTCGAAATCAAGCGCCCAGGCCCCTCCTACACCATCGACACGCTGCGGTTCTTCAAACGCCGTCTGCCGGACGACACCCGGATGTTCCTGGTGGTGGGTCTGGACGCCTTTTTGGAGATCGACTCCTGGAAGGCCTGCCGCGATTTGTTCCGTTTAACGCCCTTTATCGTCATGCTCCGGCCCGAAGCGGCAGCGCCGTGCGGTTCGCAGGCGTTCCAGCGGGTCGAGGCCCTGCTCCGAGCGGCCGTCTCGCCCGCGTACGCTTTCAGGCCCGCGCCCGACCGCCTGGAGGATGCCCAATTCCAGCCGGTTTATTTCGTGGACGTCACCCCGTTGAGCATTTCCTCCACCCGCATCCGGGCGGCCCTGCGGCAGGGGCGCTCCATCCGTTACCTGGTGCCCGAGCGGGTTGAGGATTATATTAAGGAAAGAGGACTTTATCGATGACGGCTCCAAAGGATACGCAAATCGACCTTTTCGTTAGGGTCATTCTGGCCCGCAAGGCGATCGGGGTGGTGGTCCTGGATGTTCACGACCTGACGTCGCTGGCCGATTATTTCATCATTTGCAGCGGCAAATCCAACCGCCAGGTGAGCGCCATTGCCGATCATGTTCAGCGCGAACTGAAAATCGCGGGCATTCGCCCGCTGAGCGTCGAGGGGGCCCGGGAGGGCCATTGGGTGCTGCTGGACTACGGTTACGTGGTGATCCATGTCTTCTACGAACCGGTCCGCCATTTTTACGATCTGGAGGGGTTGTGGGCCGACGCCCCGCGCGTCGAAATCGAGAGTCTGGCAGGCAACCCGGCGCGCTGCGGGGCCCGGGAGGTGTGCCATGACTAGACCGAAGCCGTGTCTGCTGATGATCCTGGACGGTTGGGGAATCCGGCCGGAAACCGCCGGCAACGCGGTCGCGCAGGCCCGAACACCGAATTTGACGGCGCTGCAGGCCGCCTACCCGCACACCCGGCTGCTGTGCGCCGGCGAGGCGGTGGGCCTGCCCGCCGGCATCATGGGCAACTCCGAGGTGGGCCATCTGAACATCGGCGCCGGCCGGGTGGTTTACCAGGACCTGCTGCGTATCGACCGGGCCGTCGCAAACGGCGACCTGGCCCGCAACCCGGTGGTGCTGGACCTCTGCCAGCGCATCCGGACCGGCGGCGGGGCGCTGCACCTGATGGGGCTGGTGTCCGACGGCGGCGTCCACAGCCAGCTGCGCCACCTGCTGGCGCTGCTGGAAATTGCCCGGGCGCAGGGGCTGCCGAGGGTTTTCGTCCACGCCATCCTGGACGGCCGGGACACCCCGCCGGACAGCGGCCTGGGTTATCTGGAACAGGTGCAGGCGCATATCGCGCGGCATGCCCACGGGGCCCTGGCAACGATTTGCGGCCGCTTTTACGCCATGGACCGCGACAGCCGCTGGGAGCGCACCGAGATCGCCTACCGACTCTATACCGAGGGCGAAGGACAGCGCGCCGTCGACCCACTCGCCGCCGTGGGCCGGGCCTACGATGCGGCTGAAACCGACGAGTTTGTCCGCCCCATTGTCCTCACCGGCCCGGAAGGCCGCCCGCGGGGGCTGGTAGCCGACAACGACGGGGTGCTTTTTTTCAACTTCCGGGCCGACCGGGCCCGCCAGATCACGCGGGCCTTTACCGACCGGGCTTTCGACGGCTTCCAGCGCCGGCGGCTGCCGGCCCTGCGCGGCTATGCCTGTATGACCCGCTACGACGAGGCCTTTGATCTGCCAGTGGTTTTTCCGCCGGAAAAAATCCGGCGGGTTTTGGGCGAAGTTCTCAGCCGTGCCGGATTGACCCAACTGCGGATTGCGGAGACCGAAAAATACGCCCACGTGACCTACTTTTTCAACGGCGGCGACGAAACGCCCTTCGCCGGTGAAGACCGCTTCCTGGTCCCCTCCCCCAAGGAGGTGCCGACCTACGATTTTAAACCCGAGATGAGCGCCCCGACCGTCACCCGCGAGGTGCTGGCGCGGATCGCCGGCGGGCGCTACGACGTGATTGTGCTCAACTTCGCCAACATGGACATGGTGGGGCACACGGGCGTGCTGCCGGCGGCGATCGCCGCCTGCGAGGCGGTTGATACCTGCGTGGGGCAAATCGTGGATGCGGTCAGGTCGGTGGGCGGCGCGGTGCTGCTGACAGCCGATCACGGCAACGCGGAGCTGATGGCCAACGCCGACGGCAGCGTCCACACGGCCCACACCCTGAACCCGGTGCCGTTCATTCTGATCGACGACCGGCGACGCGCCGCCCGGCTGCGGCCGGGATCTCTGGCGGATATCGCCCCGACCCTGCTGGACCTGATGGGGATCGATCGGCCCCCGGAGATGACCGGTGAGTCCCTGCTGCAGCCCTAGCCCTGGGGCAGCCTCCCCGAAACGGGGCCGGGAGGCGACGGAGGTATTCGAGATGGAAAGATCTGGCGAGACGCTGGTCGATTTTGTGACCGGCCAAACGGTCGGCGACATCGGGGCCGAGCGCAACCGTCAGGCGGTGGCGCGCTTTCTGGTAAACGAGAAAGGCTTTGCCAAACGCGATATCACGGTGGACTGCGCCATCCAGCTGACCGTCCAGGGGGAAACCTACCGCTCGCGCATCGATCTGGTGGTCAGCGTGGACGGGGTGGGTTTTATGGCGATCAAGTGCCCCGCCGGTTCCCTGGGTTCATGGGAGCGTGAAATCACGGCCGCAGCGCGGCTCCTCGGCCGCCGCCAAATGCCGCTGGCGGTGGTTTGCGACGGCGCTGAAGCCGTCGTCATCGACACGCTTTCAGGGCGGAGAATCGGCAAAACGATGGCCGCCATCCCTTCCAAGACGGCGGCCCGGGAATACCTTGCGGTGACGCCCCTGCAAGCGCTGGCGGCGGAGAGGCGGGAGCGCGAGGCGCTGATTTTCAGATCCTACGACACGATGCGGGTTAACGTCCAACACCCGGAGAAGGCATAGCTGGCGCCCCCTCTCCCGGACTACACGCCGGCCACCTCCTTGCCGCAGTGCTTGCAGACTTTGGCCCTCTTCTTGATGATCTCGGCGCAGAACGGGCACTCGCGGGTGAAAAAGCGCTGGTGGATATGAACGATGGCGCTGTTGACCTTTTCCTGCAGGATCTCGTTTCCGAATTTCAGGTTGCGCAGGGGGTCCACCGCCTCCAGATCAGCGAAATCGCCGATCATCTCGGCGGCCTTGACCCGAACCCGGACCGGCTCGGTGGGGTCCAGCAGAATCCGCGAAACCGTCAGCCAATCTTTTGACGTATAGCACCCCGCCAACACCGAAAACCCGCGCTTGATGCCCTCCTTGATGGCCTCCTGGGCCGCCAGGACTTCCTCGTCCACCACCTGGCCCTGGCCTCCCATGGGGCTGAAAACCGGCATGCATTCGAAATTTTGGGGTCCCGGTCCGGGATAGCACACGGTCCGGTAGGAGGAGTTGGAACCGTAGGTGCCTTTCATATGCTCCCATCCGCCTTTGTAGGCCGGGCATTCGTCGTTGAAGCAGACGAACATGTAGGGAACCCCCCAGCCGAGCCCGTCACTGAAGGCCACCGGTGGGACCTCCCAGATGCTCATTTCCTGGCCGCAATGGGGGCAATGGGGTTTTTCCTGGTTCATGATTTTTTCGAGCACTTCCTCTTTGGTTTCAAATGCCATCTATGGTTCTCCTCTTGGTGCACCAGTCGGCGCGACGGTTCAGCTGTCCTCGCTGATTTGGGGTGGCTAACCGGGGTGATTGCAGCTTGCCGTTGCAGGCTCTCGGCCTACAAGGCTAAGGACCTTTGCAGGGGTTGTCAACCTTGCCCCAGGTGAGATGCCCCGTCGGCTTCCAGCCGCAGGCGGCTGCTGCGCACCCGGTGGCCCATCAGGC
>JASFIY010000003.1:0-16006 GCA_050122415.1 Desulfobacteraceae bacterium | reverse complement strand
TCATGGCCCGTTCGGCGATCGTGGTCGGGGTGGGGTGGCTGGGGGACCTGATGGGGCTTCGCAACACCTACCTGGCGGCCGCCGCCCTGGGGCTGCTTGGGCTGCCTTTCGTGATGATGCTGCCCCGCAGCCGACCGGCGGTCGGGCGGGCGGCCGGGATCTGAGCTCCCGGCCGGGGAGAAGCGGCTGGCGGACGGCACACCTCAGCGGTAGGCGTCGGCGACACCGGCCTCGCTTTCCAGGAAGGTCTGCAGCTTCTCGATGTGAAGGTTTTCCTCGGCGATGATCGCCTCCAGCTGCTCCAGTGTCGCCGGGTCCTCGATGAACGGTTTGAGCATCTCGTAGAAGAGCACGGTGTCCTCTTCGAAGGCCACCGATACCACCAGCAGCTGGGCGACCGTCTGCATGTTGTCGAAATCGGCGTCCTGGAGGGAAAAGCTCTGGCCTGCGACCAGTTGGGTCAGCAGCCCCTGGTTGAGCTCTTCCAGCACGGGGGTCTGAAAAGTGTCGTCCGCCACCAGGGCCTTTTCGGCAAACCAGGCGGCGTGGCGCGCCTCCTCATCGGCCAGCCACTCCAGCAGCGGCGCCAGCACGGGGTGGGAGATGCGGCGGGCGGCCTGGCGATAGATGGCCTCGCCGTTTTTCTCGATCTGGATGGCCAGATCCAGTATCTCTTTGATGGAGAACAAGGGGATCCTCTCTTGAATTTTGCGGGTTTAAAATCGTAAGCGCCCGCCGGCCTCCACCGGCAGGGTTTTGTAATCGTCTTAATTTAGACCAAAAAGAGGCCCAATGCAAACCCCGCTGGACACCGACAACGCCCTGGCCCTGAGCCGCAAATGGACCCTGCGGGCCCATGGCCGCCAGGTGGTGGTGGTCAAAAAGCCTCGGGAGCGGGCCACCCACGTGCTGATCAAGGCCTTCATCTGGGCCCTTTACCTGCCGCAATATCCCGACCTCCAGATCGAGATCGGCATCGGGGGACGCTACAAGCCGGACGTGGTGCAGTTGGACCAGCGCGGACGGCCCGTCTTCTGGGGCGAGGCCGAACGGGTCGGCCTGAAAAAAACCCGGGCCCTGGTGGCCCGTTATCCCGCCACCCACCTGGTCTTCGGCAAGTGGGCCGCCCCGTTGGCGCCGCTTGCCAAAACCCTCGAAGCGGCGATCGCCAAAAGCCGACGCAGAGCGCCGGTGGATCTGATCCGGTTTCCGGCGGAAAGCGCCGCCCGCTTCACGGATGGCGACGGCCGGATCACCATCGACTTCGCGGATCTCGAGTGGCGGCGGCTCGTCCCGCAGTCCTGAACCCGCCCGGTACCCGGCGGAGACATCGGGTTTGTGTTCTCGCGGAGGTTCTGCTACGCTTTGATCCTTTTGCACAGCACGGGAAATGCCGTGCTCACCTTTTTTCAGCCGCCGCCCCCGAAAGGAGATTCGCCGCATGCCAGTCGACCGGAACCCCGACATCGATTTCACCGTTGATCGCAGCAACCTCTACCTGGAGGAGGGCTTCACCGATATGAAGGTGGCCTCCATCCGGCGCCTGACCCCGGTGAAGGCCGACGGCTCGCCGGACCCCGGCCGCCGGACCGTTTTTATCGGTCAGACCCAGCTGATGACCCCCGAGGGCCCCCTGCCGATTCAAAACGAGCTGGCGGCGTCAACCCTCAGCGAGGCCATCGACAAGTTCCCCGCGGCCATGGCCGAAGCCATGCAGCACGTGATCCAGGAGCTGCGCCGGATGGAGCAGATGAACCAGCAGCAAAAGAGCCAAAAGGATTCAAGGATCATTGTGCCGGGCCGTTAACCACCGGGGCCAGGCGAACACCGGGCACACGCCCCGCCTATCGGGGGCGAGGTCTTTTGGTTTGCACCGCGGCAGGTTCACCCCAAAAGGTCCCGCCGGCGATGGTTCAGGGCGGGCAGTTTCTCGCGCACGGCGGCAACCCGGGCGGCGCTGACCGTCCCGAAAACCATGGCCGGTTCTTCACCCGCGCCGGCCAGCGACACGCCGAAAGGGTCGAAGAGGGTGCTGCGGCCGCAGAAGGGCGACCCCACCAGGTCGCAGCCGGCCACGTAGCAGGCGTTCTCTATGGCCCGGGCGCGCAGCAGGGTCAGCCAGTGGTCCTCCTTCATGATCCCCTGGTACCAGGCGGCGGAGACGATCACCAGCTGCGCCCCCTGATCGGCCAGGTAGCGGAACAGCTCGGGGAAGCGCAGGTCATAGCAGATGGCGAACCCCACCCGCAGCCCACCGCAATCGATCACCGGCGGCAGGGCTCCGCCCGGCACCAGGGTGTCCGATTCCCGCATGCTCAGGGCGTCGAAGAGGTGCAGCTTGCGATAGGCCGCGGCCAGCCGCCCCTGGGGCGTGAAGACGAAGAGGGTGTTGAAGGCGTGGCCCGGCTGGGTGGACGCCTCCCAACCGCCTGCAACGACAAAGAGCCCGTTTTCGGCCGCGATTTGCGCCAGGGCCTCCCGGAACCGCCCGCCGTCGGTCGCCGCGACCTTCGCCGGCGGGTTGTCAGCCGACGGCCGCGCCATAAACATCTCGGGTAAAACCAGCAGGCCGGCAGCGCCGGCAGCCGCCCGGCGAGCCAGGTCGCCGGCCGCTGCAATGTTTTGGGCGGGCTGCCGATCGGCGCTCACCTGGGCCAGCGCGATCCGCAGCCGCGCGTCCGTATCCCCGCTTTTGGCTTGCAGTTCCGTTTTCATTTCTTGAACGCCTCCTTGCGCAGCCCCGCCTGTTTCATCTTGTTGTACAACCCCCGTGGGTGAATGCCCGCGATCCGGGCGGTTTCGGCAATGCGGCCGCCGGTTTTCCTGAGCGCCATTTCCAGGTAGAGCCGCTCGACCTGCGCCAGCACCTCTTTCTGCACCTCGGGCAGGGTCTTGTCCAGCCAGTCGGCGCCGCCCCGGGCGACGCCGCTGAGGCCCGCCGCCGAGACGGCCGGGTTGCCGTGAAACACGTTGGGCAGCTCGGCCATTTGGATCACATCGGTTTTGCACAGCAACATGGCCCGTTCGATGACATTCATCAGTTCGCGCACGTTCCCCGGCCAGTCGTAGTTGGAGAGCGCCTGGAGGGCCTGATCGGAGAAACCGTTGATCTCCCGCCCGATCTTGTAGCGAAAAAAGGCGATAAAACGCCGCACCATCGTGGGGATGTCCTCCCGGCGATGGCGCAGCGGGGGGATCGTGAGGGTCAGCACGCTCAAGCGGTAGTAGAGATCCTGGCGGAAGTTGCCCCGGGCGACTTCCGCTTCCAGGCTGCGGTTGGTGGAGGCGCTCACCCGCACGTCCAGCCGGATGGTTTTTTCCCCGCCCACCGGCCGCACCTCGTAGTCCTGCAGCACCCGCAGCAGCTTGGCCTGCAGGTGCAGGGGCATCTCTCCGATTTCATCCAGGAAGATGGTCCCGCCATGGGCCAGCTCGAACGCCCCCCGGCGATACCGGATGGCCCCGGTGAAAGCGCCCTGCTCGTGGCCGAAGAGCTCGCTTTCCAGCAGGTTTTCGGGCATCGCCGCCGTGTTGACCGATACGAACGGGCCGGCCGAGCGGGGGCTTTCGGCGTGGATGGCCTTTGCCAGGTGCTCCTTGCCGACGCCGGTTTCACCCAGCAGCAGAATCGGCGAATCGCTGGGTATGACCTGGAGCACCTCCTCCATGAAAAGCTGCATGGCCTGGCTTTCGGAAACGAAGTCCGAAATTTTGGGCTTTTCCAGCCCGCGGCGGTCGAAGCGCCGGCGCATGATGTACTGGCGCCGGGACTCCAGGGTGGTTTCCATGGCCTCGACCATGCTCTTTTTGGAAATCCCGGCGTAGAGCACCACGTCCGCCCCGGCGGCCGCCAGCTGGGCGTGCTCCTCGGCGGAATCCCTGTCATGAATGATCACGGTGGTGGGGCTTTCGGGCAGCTCGTTGAGAATCGTGATGCCGTTGTCGGCCGGTCGCAGGAGCAGCGATTCGCTGATCACGATCACGTCACAGCCACTGCAGAGCACCTTCTGCCAAACCGTGCGCTGCTGGCCGAAGGACTCCACCCGGACGTCATATTCCGCGAGCTTGCGCTCCAGATAGCGCTGCAAGTTCCGGTCCTTGAGGGCCAACCCCAAACGAATCAGCACCGCCCTCTCCTTTCGTCAACGGCAATCCCGTACCGATTTTGGTCCGGAGTATCGCCGACCGCTTTGAGCATGAAAATACCGTTTTTATCCCCCCGACCCGCCGCCGGGTGACGTCGACAATAGCGTAATCCAACTGAAAATTAAGGCTAAAATTTCCTTGAAGGCGCCGCCTGGGTTCCGGACCGGGATTTGAGCGGACGGCATTTCTTTTTTTGGCACTACAGTACCGGTTTTTTTGGTTTTTGGCAAATCGATACCGGTTTCAGGCTGAAAAATGACCCTGGCGATGAATCGAATTTCAATAAAACAATTTCATTCCAGTTACTTATAATTTTTCAAACGGTCTGGCACGCTCTGTGATTGAGGCGGGCAGCCAGTCCGCCGCGGCCTCCCACCGCCCCCGCGACCGGGCCGCCTTCGAAAAAAACGGACCAAACCCCAATTCGCCCCGCACCTTTCTGGACACGGGAGAGCACCATGATCGAAGTCAGCGTGTGTCAGGATCTCAAAGAAGCCAAACGCCACTGGCAGCGCCACTGGCCCCAGCAGTGCCTCTTTGATCTCTGGCCGGTGAGGGCCTGCTTTCAGGCCGAGTTCAACAACAGCCCGTATTTCCTGATCGCCACCCGCGGCGGCAGCTTCTGCGGTATGTTGGCCCTCAGCTGGATCGACGAAGAGCAGTGCTTCGGCCATTTTCCGGGGGAACTTTGGGAGGGCAAAACCTGGCTGGAGCAGAACAAATTTCTGGCCAACGACCCGGCGGTCGCCGGCGCCCTGCTGGAGCGGGTCCCGGCGGCGGCGAAGATCCGCTATCTGACCAGGGTGCCGGGTCTGGCGGCGCCGGGTTCGGAGACCGTCGACGAGATCGGCTACCTGTTTTTCCCGGGCCAATACGACTACTGTTTCCCGACTTTCCTGCAGAGTTTTTCGGGAAAATCGCGCAAAAAAATGCGGGTCGAACTGGACCGGTTGAAGGCCCGGGGGGTTTCCTGGCGCCATGACAGCTTTGGCGATGTCGAGCGGATGTTCCGCCTGAACCTGGAGAACTTCAAGGAATACTCCTACTTCAGCGACGACCGCTTTTTGCGGGCCTTTGAGAACCTCGCCTCCTGGCTGCAGGCCAAGGAGATGCTGCGGGTGACCACCGTCCTGATCGGCGGCGAGGTGGCCGCAGTGGATATCGGCGCCGTCCGCGGCGCCACCTACACGGTCCTGGCCGGCGGCACGCACCCTGAATTTGCCGGCGTCGCCAAGCTGATCAACCTGCACCACCTGGAATGGGCCTGCCAGCAGCGCTTTGCCGAGGTGGACTTTCTCTGCGGCGAATTCAATTGGAAAAACCGCTTTCACCTGACCCCGCGGCCGCTGTTCCAGGTGTCCAACCAGCAGGCCCTGGCCGAGCGGCCCGCGGTGGTGGCCTGTGCGGCTTAGCCCGCGCGTGCTGGTGGTCGGCACCACCCCGGACTACATCGACTGGCTCCGGAACAGCCGGGCCGACGAGGCCCTGTTTTTGACCGACCCCGCCCTGCGCCGCCGCGCCCGCGAACCCGCACCGGCACCGGAGGAGGAGATCCTCTGCGAGCTGTCCGACCAGAGCCGGATGGGCCGCGCGCTGCGCGCCCACACGGAGCGCTACGGGCAGCAGGTGGTGGGCGTCGCCGCTTACGACTGCGAATCCATGGCGCCGGCCGCCCGGCTGGCGGCCGAATTGGGGCTGCCCTACCCGTCGCGGCAGGCCGTCCGCAACTGCCGCGACAAGCACCTTTCAAAGACCCTCTGGGAGGCCGAAGGGCTGAGCTGCCCCGCATCCCGCCTGGTCCGTTCGCCGGCCGATGCCGCCCGCTTCGCGGGCGAACTCGGCCGCCCCTGCGTCCTCAAGCCCCTCAGGGGAAGCGGCAGCGAGCTGATCTTTCGCTGCGAGCGCCCCCAGGCCTGCGCGACCGCTTTTGAAACCATCGCCAGCGGCCTGCGGCAGCGCCGCGCACACCGCCTTTACGCGGCCGCCTGCCCGCCGGACGCGCCGCAAATCCTGGCCGAGGAGTGGATTGCGGGCGAGGAGTTCAGCTGCGATTTCAGGGTTGAAAACGGCCGGGCAACCCTCATCCGCCTGACCCCCAAGATCCTCTCCGAGACCGGCCCCTTCGGCACCGCCAGGGGGTATTTGCTCGCCGCCGCACCCCCCGCCGCGGTGGGCCCCGACAGCCTGCCGCAAACCCTTTACCGCAGCGCCGCGGCTTTGGGGCTGGAGCGGGCGGTCTGCATGCTGGACTTCAAGGTTCAGGAGGGGCGCATCGTTCTGCTGGAGCTGTCCCCGCGCCCCGGCGGGGACTGTCTGCCATTCCTGCTGCGCCGCTGCTGGGGACTTGACATCCTGGGGGGCTTCCTGGATTTCTGCGCCGGGCGGCCGGTGGACTTCAGCCCGCCGGCCGGGGCCCGGCCCTGTGTGGGGCTGCGGCTGCACGCCCGCTGCGAGGGGACTATCAAGCGCCTGGATGCGCGCCTGCTGGCGCAGGACCCGCGGGTGCGCGAAATCCACCTGGCGCGCGCACCGGGCGAGGAAGTCCGGATGCCCCCCGCGGACTACGACTCCTGGCTTCTGGGGCACGTCATTTTCGAGCCCGACCCGGAGCCCGACCCGGCCGTTCAATGCCGGCGGCTGACGGCCAAGCTGGTGGTGGAAATGGTGACCCCCCGATGACCGGCGACCCGTTGCGACTGATCCCCAAACTCCAGGCGACCCTTGGCCGGGAAACGCCCCTGTTGCCCGCGGCGGAACTCCAGGCCTTTGTGGCGTACCACTTCGACCGGCGGGAGGTTTACCTCGGGGCTCTGGACCGCCAGCCGGCCCCGCTCTATCTCCAGGAGACGGCGGTCCTCCGGCAGCGCGCGCAGCAGCTCAAAGAGGCCTTCGGGGCGGTTCTTCCGGCGGCTTCCTACTACTACGCGGTCAAGAGCAACAACCACCCGGAGATCTCGCGCATCCTGCTCTCATCCGGGTTCGGCCTGGATGTCTCCAGCGGTCTGGAGCTGGAAATGGCGCTGGGCCTGGGGGCCCGCGAGATCATCTTCAGCGGGCCGGGCAAAACTGAAGCGGAGCTTCGGCTGGCGGCCGACCACGCCGATCGGGTGGTGGTTCTGATGGACAGCTTCGGCGAGCTCCAGCGGCTGGCGGCCATCGCCGCCGGTATGCAGCGGCCGGTGCCCTGCGGGGTGCGCCTGACGGTGGGCGCCGGGGGCCTCTGGCGCAAATTCGGCATTTCCCCCGATGCCCTGCCGGCCTTCTGGCGGGAGGCCCGCCGCTTTGGGCAGATCCGCCTCCAGGGGCTGCAGTTTCACTCCAGCTGGAACCTTGCGCCGGATAACCAGGCCGCCTTCATCCGCCTGCTGGGCGGGGTGCTCGCCGATCTGCCGGCGGCCGCACGGGCCGAAATCGCGTTTATCGACATCGGCGGCGGCTACTGGCCCCCCCAGGGCGAATGGCTGCAGCCGTCGGCAACCCCGCGGGGCCGGCTGCTGACAGCCCTCGGGCAGCCGCCGGAGGCCCCCGAAATTCACCACCGCCTGCCGGCCACCCCCATCGAAGTTTTTGCCGACCGGATCGCCGGCGCGATCCGCCGGCACATCTTCAACCGCATCTCCTGCCGGATCTGCCTGGAGCCGGGCCGCTGGATCTGCAACGACGCCGTCCACCTGCTGATCTCGGTGGTGGACAGGAAGGCCCCCGACCTGGTGATCACCGATGCGGGCACCAACGCCGTCGGCTGGGAGCGCTTCGAAAGCGACTATTTTCCGGTCCTCAACCTGAGCCGCCCGGCGCTGACGGAAAAACCCTGCCACATTTTGGGCTCCCTCTGCACCCCCCACGACGTCTGGGGCTACCATTACTTCGGCGCCGACATCCAGCCGGGCGACATCCTCATGATCCCCACCCAGGGCGCCTACACCTACAGCCTGCGACAGAACTTCATCAAGCCGCTGCCGGCGGTGCTCACCATTTGAGGCCTCCGGCCGTCCGGCCTCCGACGCGCAAAAAACTGTTGTAAAAAAAGCGCGGCGAATTTAGATTTGCGATAGAAACGCCGCCCGGCCTGAAACCGTGGAGATCATGTTTTCTTGCAAGCGCTCCCCTGTCCGCCGCCGGGCGCACCCCCAATACCGTCAGGATGCCCAGCCGTGCCGTGCGTTTTCCAGGGCGCTGGGCGGCCGCGCAAACAGGGCCCCATGGACCATGTGACCGCCCTCCGAGCAGAAATTGGCTTGAATCGCAGCAGCCCTTTTTGGATTGCCCTCTTGGCGTTGCTTACGGCCGCCGTGGGCTGCACGGCCCCCCAGGGCCCGCCGCAACCCCTCCAGGAGCCGCCGCAAAAGGTGTTCCAGGGGGCCTGGTTCGAGATCAGCTACCCGGCGGGCTTCACGCCGGTTCCCTCGTTGGCCAGCAGCACGGCCGAGGGGTACGACAGCGCCGTTTTCACCGCCCCCGACGGCAGCGTGTCCTTTTACGTCTATGCGCCCCAGTGGAGCGGTGAGCCCACCGACATCGCCCTGGATCCCGAGCGCGAAACCCTGGTCGCCGACAACCGGGCGGTTCAAAACGACCGCGAGATCCGCCACCTGACGATCTGCGCCAAAGACGGCAGCTACTGCCGCAGCTACCGGGACACCCTTGCCCAGCAGGGGTCGGTGCGAACGGTCGTGGGCATCACTTACCGCGACGAGGAGGCGCGGCGCCGCCATCTTCAGGATTACCTCAGATTTCGCAACTCCCTTCAGCAGTTCGCGGACTGATCCTCGCCCGCCGGGCTTTGTTTGCCGGCGTGGCGAACCCCTTTCTGGAAACCCAGCAGACAAAGGAGGCCGCCCATGAAAGCAACCGCCGTTCGTTTGGTGCAGGAGGCCCTGGTCGCAGAGGGGCTCTCCCTTGGGGAGATTGACGGCCGGCTCGGCCCGAAGACCTACGACGCCGTCGCCGCGGCGCTGGCCAAACGCAGCGCCGAGCTGCCGGCGGACTGGCAGGCGTGGTCCAACCGCCGCCGCTGCGTCGCCATGCTGCAGCTGTTGTGCAAGGAGCGGGAAATCGCCGTCGGCCGAATCGACGGGCTGTGGGGACCCCAGACCGAATACGCCTACGACATGCTGGTTTACCACCACGAACACGGCACGCTGCCGCCCCCCTTTCGGGATGAAACGCCCCTGGACGTCAACCCCAACGGTTGGCCGCGTCAGGTCGAAGCGGAGCTCATCCGGCACTACGGGGAGATCGGCAAAAACCAGACGATGCTGGCGCTGCCCTATCCCCACCGGCTGGCCTGGGACCTCAGAAAAACCGTTCAAAAATTCTCGTGCCACGAAAAAGTGCATGACAGCGCGCTGCGGGTGTTGACCCGGGTGCTGGCCCACTACGGCCCGGAGCGTATCACGGAGCTGCGCCTGGATCGCTGGGCCGGCTGCCTGAACGTGCGCCGGATGCGCGGCGGCACCCGCTGGTCGCTGCACGCCTGGGGCATCGCCATCGACTACGACAGCGAATTCAACGGGTACAACTGGGGGCGCGACCGGGCCACCCTGGCCCGACCGGAATACGACCCCTGGTGGCGCTTCTGGGAGGAGGAAGGCTGGGTCAGCCTCGGCCGCACCCGCAATTTCGACTGGATGCATGTCCAGGCGGCCAAACTCTGACAGTTCCGTAAAATGGCCAATTTCTGGGGTGAACCTTAACCCCCCTGCATGGCCGGCCGCCCGGTTGATGCCCGGCGGCCGGATTCCAAAGGACCGCACCCGCTGCCCCGCGCCGGCAGGAAGGAAAAGCTTCGATGGCGACATTTGAAAACTATGACCCGGGGGACTACTACGATGAACTGATCAGTGCCGACGGCCAGCCCCGGCCCGGGGCCCAGCTGCTGGTGGACAAGATCATGTCGCTGCCGCCGGGGGAACTGGCCATCCGCCAGAAGGCGGCCGAGGCCCTGCTCCTCAAGATGGGTATCACCTTCAATGTCTACGGCCGCGACGAGGGCACCGAGAAGATCTTTCCCTTCGACATCATCCCGCGGATCGTCTCCAGCAGCGACTGGCAGCAGATCGAAAACGGCTTGAAGCAGCGCATCTACGCTCTGAACGCCTTCATCCAGGACGTTTACAACCAGAAAAAGATCCTCAAGGACAAGGTGGTGCCCGAAGACCTGATTCTCACCAGCCGCACCTACCGCAAGGAGTGCGAGGGCTTCACCCCGCCGCGGGAAGTCTGGTGCCACGTGACCGGCACCGACCTGGTGCGCGACCGCGACGGGCGCTTTTACGTCCTGGAAGACAACCTGCGCTGCCCCTCGGGGGTCTCCTACGTGCTGGAGAACCGGCAGGTGCTCAAGCGCACCTTCCCCCAGGTGTTCGAGGCCTCCCGGGTGCGGCCGGTGGACGATTACCCCACCCAGCTGCTGGAGATGCTGACCAACCTCGCCCCAGAGCAGGTGCAGGCGCCCACCATCGGGGTGCTGACCCCCGGCATCTACAACAGCGCCTACTTCGAGCACTCCTTTCTCTCCCAGCAGATGGGGGTGGAGCTGGTGGAGGGTCAGGACCTGGTGGTCTCCGAGGGCTTCGTCCACATGCTCACCACCAAGGGCCTCAAACGCGTGGATGTTCTCTACCGGCGGATCGACGATGACTTCATCGACCCGGCGGTCTTCCGCCCGGACTCCCTGCTGGGGGTGCGGGGCCTGATGGGCGTCTACAAGCAGGGCCGCATCGCACTGGCCAACGCACCGGGCACCGGCATCGCCGACGACAAGGTGATCTACGCCTACGTGCCCGAGATCATCCGCTACTACACCGGCGAAGAGGCCATCCTGCCCAACGTGCCCACCTACATCTGCCGCAACGACCAGGACCGGGCCTATGTCCTGGCGCATCTCGACCAGCTGGTGGTCAAGGCCGCCAACGAGTCCGGCGGCTACGGCATGCTGGTGGGCCCGCATGCCAGCGCAGCCGAACGCGCCGCCTTCGCCGCCAAGATCAGCGCCGAACCGCGCAACTACATGGCCCAGCCGACCATTTCGCTCTCCCGGGTGCCCACCATCGTGGGCGACCGCATCGAGGGGCGCCACGTGGACCTGCGGCCCTACGTGCTCTTCGGCGATGAGATCTACGTGCAGCCCGGCGGCCTGACCCGGGTGGCGCTGACCAAGGGCTCGCTGGTGGTCAACTCCTCCCAGGGCGGCGGGAGCAAGGACACCTGGGTGCTGTAGGCGACGGGCTGCGGCGCGCCTGGCGGTCCCTGCCGCCGCCCGCCGACCGGGCTTTGGCCCCGGCCGGGTGCCCGCCGTCCCGGAGAGGCTTCAATCAGAGGAGAACTGCCAATGCTCAGCCGTGTGGCCAACGCCATCTACTGGATGTGCCGCTACATCGAACGGGCCGAAAACGTCGCCCGCTTCATCAGCGTCAACCTCAACCTGCTGCTGGACATGCCCTCGGAGAAGGGCAAGCACTGGGAGCCGCTGGTGATGATCACCGGCGACCAGGCCCTTTTCGAAAATAGTTACCCGGACTATAGCCAGGCGGCGGTGAGCCGCTTTCTGACCTTTGACCGCAACTACCCCAACGCCATTCTGACCTGCCTGGCGGCGGCGCGTGAAAACGGCCGTTCGATCCGCGAGATCATCTCATCGGAGATGTGGGAGCACCTCAACACCTTCTATCTGGAGCTGGCCGACGGCGGCTCCCCGGCCCTGGCCCTGGCCGACCCCCATCGCTTCTACAAGATCATCCAGATGCGCAGCCACCTGTTCACCGGCCTGATGGACTCCACCATGAGCCACGGCGAGGCCTGGAACTTCGCGCGCATCGGCATGATGATCGAGCGCGCCGACAAAACCTCGCGGATCCTGGACGTCAAGTACTTCATGCTGCTGCCCCAGGCGGACCTCGTGAACAGCCCGATGGACAACATCCAGTGGACGGCGGTGCTCAAATCCGCCAGCGCCTTTGAAATGTTCCGCAAGGAGCATCACCACATCACCCCGCTCAACGTGGCCAATTTTTTGATCTTCGACGGCCAGTTTCCGCGCTCCATCCGCCACTGCATCGCCAAAGCCCAGATCTGCCTGCACCGCATCACCGGCTGCCCGCCGGAGTCGGCCAGCAACATCGCCGAAAAGCGCCTGGGGCGCCTCAAGGCCGACCTGGAGTACACCGATATCGACGAGGTGATCGCGCATGGCATGCACGAGTACCTTGACGGCCTGCAAACCCGGCTTAACCAGGTGGACGCCGCCATCGGCACGACTTTCTTCAACCTCAAGCCCCTGATCGAGGCCGCCTCCAGCGAGCAGTAGCCCGCCGCCACCCCCGATCCCCCGAAAGGACCGCCCGTGGGAATCCATGTCGCCCTGAACCACAAGACCACCTACCGCTACGACCGGCCTGTGGCACTCTCGCCCCAGGTCGTACGGCTGCGGCCGGCGCCCCACTGCCGGACGCCGATCCTGAGCTATTCCATGACCGTCCGGCCGCAGACCCATTTCCTCAACTGGCAGCAGGACCCCTTCAGCAACTACCTGGGACGTTTGGTGTTTCTCCAAAAGACGACCGCCCTCGAGGTGGAGGTCGATCTGGTGGCGGAGATGATCATCATCAACCCCTTCGATTTTTTTCTGGAACCCGACGCCGAAACCCATCCTTTTGATTATGCGCCCAAGCTCAAGGCCGACCTGCGGCCCTATCTGGCCGCAGAGCCGGCGGACGCCAAGCTCACGGCATACCTGGCGCAGATCGATCGCAGCCCCAAACCGACCAACAATTTCCTGGTAGATTTGAACCAGAAGCTGAGCCGCGACATCCGCTATCTGATCCGCATGGAACCCAATGTGCAGCCCTGCGAGCGGACCCTGGAACTGGGCAGCGGCTCATGCCGCGACTCGGCCTGGCTGCTGGTCAACATCCTGCGCCATCTGGGCCTGGCCGCCCGCTTCGTCTCCGGTTACCTGATCCAGCTGGCGCCGGATGTCAAATCCCTGGACGGCCCGTCCGGGCCGGAAGCCGACTTCACCGACCTGCACGCCTGGACCGAGGTCTACCTGCCCGGGGCCGGATGGGTGGGCATGGACCCCACCTCCGGGCTCTTCGCCGGCGAGGGGCACATTCCCCTGGCCTGTTCGCCGGAGCCCCAAAGCGCGGCCCCGATCACCGGCGCCCTGGACGAATGCAAGGTGGATTTTAGCCACAGCATGAGCGTGCGGCGCATTCGGGAAGCGCCCCGCTCCACGCGGCCCTACCCGGAAGCGGTCTGGACGGCCATCGTGGAACTGGGAGAGCGGGTGGACCGCCAGCTGGCGGAAAACGATGTCCGCCTGAGCATGGGCGGGGAGCCGACCTTCGTCTCCATCGACGATATGGACGACGCCCAGTGGAACACCGCGGCCCTGGGGAAGGAGAAGCAGCAGCTGGCCGAGACCCTGATCAAAGGGTTGCGCCAAAAGTGGGCCCCCGGCGGGCTGCTGCACTACGGCCAGGGGAAATGGTATCCGGGCGAGTCCCTGCCCCGCTGGGCCCTGGGCTGTTTCTGGCGCAAGGACGGCCGGCCGGTGTGGCGCGACGACCGCTGGATTGCCGACGTGTCCAAAGATTACGGCTTCGACGTCGCCGAGGCCAAGCGCTTCATCGACACCCTGGCCGATCTCCTGGGGGTCAGCCGCCGTTTCATCCGCGCAGGCTACGAGGACGCCCTCTACTACCTGCACAAAGAGCAGCGGCTGCCGGTCAACGTGGACCCCGGCGACCCCCGGCTGGAGGACGCCGAGGCCCGCGCGCGCCTGGTACGCGCCTTCCGGCGCGGGCTGGGGGCCGTGGTGGGCTACGCGCTGCCCCTGCAATACGGCTCCTGGAAAAGCGGGCCCTGGCCGTTTCGCGGGGACCACATGTTCCTTTTACCCGGCGATTCGCCCGCCGGGCTGCGGCTGCCCCTGGAGTCGCTGCCCTGGGTGGCCAAGGCCGACTTTCCCTTCGACCACCCCCTGGACCCCATGGCCGACCGGGGCCCCCTGCCGGACCTGCACGCCGGTCAGAAGTCTCTGCGGGGGCGCCCGGCGGAAAAGATCGGCGACGGTCTGCGCAGCCAGCCCAGACCCTTCGAGGACCCGGCGCCGGTTCCCGGCGAATCCGCCGCCTGGGTGGTCCGCACGGCCCTCTGCGTGCAGCCAAGGGGCGGCCGATTGTACGTTTTCATGCCGCCGGTGACCGCCCTGGAGGGGTACCTGGAGCTGGTGGCGGCCATCGAGGCCACCGCCGAAATGACCGGTCTGCCGGTGGTGATCGAAGGCTACAGCCCGCCCTATGACCCGCGCCTGGAAAGCCTCAAGATCACCCCGGACCCCGGGGTGATCGAGGTCAACATCCAGCCCATGCACAGCTGGCGGGAGCTGCTGGCCTGCACCACGACCCTTTACGAGACCGCCCGCCGGAGCCGCCTGGGCACCGAAAAGTTCATGCTGGACGGCCGCCACACCGGCACCGGCGGCGGCAACCACATCGTCATGGGCGGCGCCACGCCGGCGGAGAGCCCCTTCCTGCGGCGGCCGGACCTGCTGCGCAGCTTCCTCACCTTCTGGAACAACCACCCCTCGCTCTCGTTCCTATTTTCCGGCCTCTTCATCGGCCCCACCAGCCAGCAGCCGCGCATCGACGAGGCCCGCCACGACAGCCTCTACGAGCTGGAGATCGCCTTCGCCGAACTGGAGCGCCAAACCGCCCCGGACCGGCCCTGCCCGCCGTGGCTGGTGGACCGCCTCTTCCGCCACCTGCTGGTGGACGTCAGCGGCAACACCCACAGGGCCGAATTCTGCATCGACAAGCTCTATTCGCCCGACAGCGCCGCCGGCCGGCTGGGGCTGCTGGAGTTCCGCGCCTTCGAGATGCCGCCCCACGCCCGCATGAGCCTGGCACAGCAGCTGCTGCTGCGCATCTTTGTGGCGTGGTTCTGGCAAACCCCCTATCGGCGGGATTTGGTGCGATGGGGCACCCGGCTCCACGACCGCTTCATGCTGCCCCAGCCGGTGCAGGACGATTTTGGCGACGTGCTGAAAATCCTGGATCAGGCCGGCTTCCCGGTGCGCATGGAATTTTTCCGGCCCCATTTCGAGTTTCGCTTCCCGATTTACGGCAAGGTGGACTGCGCGGGCATGGAGATCGAGCTGCGCCAGGCCCTGGAACCGTGGCATGTGCTGGGCGAGGAGCCCGGCGGCGGGGGCACCGCCCGCTACGTGGACTCCTCGGTGGAGCGGCTGCAGGTCAAGGTCAGCGGCATGACCGGGGAGCGTTACCTCGTCACCTGCAACGGGCGGCGCGTCCCCCTGCAGCCGACCCCCGTGGCGGGCGTTTTCGTGGCCGGCGTGCGCTACCGCGCCTGGCAGCCGCCGGCCTGCCTGCACCCCACCATCGGCGTGCACACCCCCCTGACCATCGATCTTTTCGACACCTGGTCCGGCCGCGCCGTGGGCGGCTGCAGCTATCATGTGGGGCACCCGGGCGGACGCCACTACGACGTCTTTCCCGTCAACGCCTACGAGGCCGAGGGGCGACGCCACGCGCGGTTCATCGCCGGCGGGCACACCCCCGGCAGTCCCGCAGCGCTGCCGGCGGCCGAAACCAACCCCTGGTTTCCCTATACCCTTGATTTGCGTTGCCAGACGGGTTAAGTGGGCCCCTGGCGCCCGATGGCGGCGCCGGCCACCCGCAAAGACGAGGCATCGGCTGTATGGCCCATCCACCCCCGAGCGACCCGGCTGCGGCGACATCCCTGTTCGACGCGTTGGCCTTCCCACCTGACGCCTATTGCGAGACGTTTGCCTCTCCGGGCACCCCCCGTCCCCACTGGCTGTCGCTCATCGCGG
>JASFIY010000002.1:0-17782 GCA_050122415.1 Desulfobacteraceae bacterium | reverse complement strand
TCTGGCCGCGAAGTTGGCGGCTCAAGACGGCCGCCTGGCCACCGATGATCTGGGCGGCCTGATCCTGGGGCCGCCGGCGGCGGGAAGCGGCGAAAATGCCGCGGCCGATTTCTCCTGGCTGGACCTCGCCGACATCCTGGGCGGGGAGGCGCTCCCCGAAGCGGATGCCGATGCGGGCGGCTGGCCGGTGGCCTGGTACTGGGAGTGGGACGAGGGGCTGGGGGATTACCTCCACGACCACGTCCGGGTGATCGACCGGGTGGTCCCCGGCCGGGAAGGGGATTTCTACGGCCGCACCCTGGAGCGCTGCCGGGGACTCGTCCGGCGGGTGCGCCACTGCTTCGAGCTGCTCAAGCCCCAAGGTCTCAAGCTGCTGCGGCGCTGGGTGGAGGGCGATGAATTCGACTACCGCGCCATGCTGGATTTCGCCATCGACCGCAAAATCGGCCTGATGCCCTCCGACCGCCTCTACATCAAGCGCATCAAGCAGCAGCGGGACGTGGCGGTGCTGCTCCTGGTGGACCTCTCGCGCTCCACCGCCAACACCGTTTACGGCTCCCGGGCCACGGTCCTGGAGGTGGAGCAGGAGGCCATCGTTCTTTTCTGCGAGGCTTTGGCGGTGGTGGGCGACGCCTTCGCCATCGCCGGCTTCTCGGGCACCGGGCGGCTGGGGGTGGACTATTGCCGCATCAAGGATTTTGACGAAGCGGTGACCGACGCGGTCCGCGGGCGCATCAACGCCATGGCGCCCCAGCGCAGCACCCGCATGGGTGCGGCCATCCGCCACGCCACCGGCCAGCTGGCCCGGGTGCCGGCCCGCGTGCGGCTCCTGATCATTCTGGGCGACGGTTTTCCCAACGACGTCAACTACAAAAAGGCCTACGCCATCGCCGATACCCGCCGGGCCATTTTCGAGGCCCGCTCCCGGGCCATCCACACCCACGCGATTACGGTCAACCTGGCCGCCGATCCCAACCTGGACGCGCTCTACGGCGATGTCCACCACAACGTCATCTCGGACGTGCGGGAGCTGCCCGACAAGCTGCTGCGCATCTACGGCGCGCTCACCCGCAGTTGAAAGGCGCCCCGGCGGGCTTTACCTTTCCCTGGGAACCGAGACAATCGCCAGACACGGGGGAACTGCATGCAGATTCATGACGACATCTTCGAATGGGAGGGGTGGGGCGGTCTGCTGCGCCTGGCCAGCGGCCGCTGCCGGCTGCGGATCTACGATCTTCGCAAGGGGGCCGGGGTCGCGCACCTGAAGCCGATCATCGTGGTCATCCAGGACGTTCCCGGCAGCCCCATGTCCATCCGCAGCTGCACCAGCCACATCGCCACCCGCGTCACCCAGGAGTTCGGCATCGACCCGAACCGGATGCTGTTCGTGGAGTACAACCCCGAGGTGGTTTACGGCCAGAACAACCAGAACGTGGTGCCCGAACGCCTCGACCAGGTGGAGTTCACCTGGCACGCGGACCGGGCCATCCAGCCCCGCTGGCGGCCGCTGGCCTCCCCGCTGCGGGAGCTGCTCAAGGGGCTTCTGGCTGCGGAATCCGGCACCCCCACCGAAACGCCCTGAAACGGGCGGCCGCCCCCGGCTTTGGGTGGCCGCGCGGCGCCAGGCCCCCGGCGGCGACGGCGCCATGATCACCCAGGTTGAATTCGACCGCATCGCCATTGGAACCGGCACCCGAGGCGCGCCGCGGCCTGAAAGTCGGCGCCGCGGGCCCGGACGCCGATGGCGCCTTTCCCCTCCGCTTGGCTGGGCCCCAGGGCCCCGCCGAAATCCCCAAAAAAATCGATGCCGTCTGGGTCGTTGACACCTTTCGGCGCCTTTGTTAAGAATCATAAGTTTCGACGGTTTCGCGGAACATCGGACGGTCCTGACGCGGCCTGCCATCTGGTGCCGATTTGTCCCGCGATACGGGAAGCGGCAGGATTAACCCCACAGGAGAAGGAGGAATTCCATGAAGAAGGCGCTTTGCTTGTCGGCTGTCTTGTGTCTCATTGCGGGTGCGGCCTTTGCGGCCGATGCCGTCAAAATCGGGTTGATGTGCCCGCTGACGGGATCCTGGGCCAGTGAGGGCCAGGACATGAAACAGATCGTCGAGCTGCTGGCCGAGGAGGTCAACGCGGCCGGCGGCGTTCTCGGCCGGCAGGTCACCATCATCACCGAAGACGACGGCGGCGACCCGCGCACCGCGGCTCTGGCCGCCCAGCGGCTGGCCACCCAGGGCATCGTGGCCGTGATCGGGACCTACGGCTCCTCGGTGACCGAGGCCTCCCAGAACATTTTCGACGAATCCAAGATCATCCAGGTGGCCAACGGCTCGACGGCCATCCGCCTTTCGGAAAAGGGCCTGAAATACTTCTTCCGGACCTCCCCCCGGGACGACGAGCAGGGCCGGGTGGCCGTCGACACCCTGGCGAAGATGGGCTTTGAGAAGATCGCCATCCTGCACGACAACACCACCTACAGCAAGGGGCTGGCCGACGAGGCCAAGATGCTGCTGGACCAAAAGGGCGCCAACATCGTTTTCTTCGAGGCCATCACCCCCGGTGAGCGCGACTACAGCGCGATTCTCACCAAGTTGAAGGCCGCCGGCCCGGAGGTGGTTTTTTTCACCGGCTACTATCCTGAAGCAGGCCTTTTCCTGCGCCAGAAAAAGGAGATGAACTGGGACGTGCCCTTCCTCGGCGGCGACGCCACCAACAACCCGGACCTGGTCAAGATCGCCGGCAAAGATGCGGCCCAGGGCTTCCTCTTCCTCAGCCCGCCGGTTCCCCAGGACCTGCCCTCCCCCGAAGCCCAGCAGTTTCTGGCCAGCTACCAGAAAAAGTTCAACACCACCCCCGGATCGGTCTGGGCGGTGCTCTCCGGCGACGGCTTCCGGGTGGTGGTGGAGGCCATCAAGGCCACCGAATCCACCGACCCGGACAAACTGGCCGACTACCTGCACAACGAGCTGAAGGATTTCCCCGGCCTGACCGGCAACATCGCCTTCAACGAAAAGGGTGACCGGGTGGGGGATCTCTATCGTGTCTACGAGGTGGATGCCGACGGCAACTTCAAGCTGCTGCCGTAGGCGGTTTCCGCCGCCAGTCTGACCAGCCGTCGGAAGCGGGCGGCGCCTCCCCGCGGGGGGCCGCCGCCTGCTTCCGGCGACCGCTTTTTCCAGTTTGCCCGCAGGGTCGCCTGCACGCCGCTGCCCCGGCCGCCGGGCCGGTCAACCCCGCAACCGATGGTACCCAGAATGGAACAGTTTTTCCAGCAACTCACCAACGGTCTGGCGGTCGGCGGGATCTACGCCCTGATCGCCCTCGGCTACACGATGGTCTACGGGGTCCTGAAGCTGATCAACTTCGCCCACGGCGACCTCTTCACCATCGGCGCCTACCTGGGCTTGACCCTGCTGACCACCCTGGGCCTGGCCGACCGCCTGGGGCCGCTGGGGGCCGTGCTGCTGCTGGCCGTGATGGTCATGGGTCTGGTGGCCGTCATCGGGGCCCTGCTGGAGCGCATCGCCTACCGGCCCCTGCGCGAATCCCCCCGGCTTTCGGCCGTCGTCTCCGCCCTGGGGGCCTCGATCTTTTTCCAGAACACCATCATGCTGACCTACGGGGCGCGCTTCCGGGTCTACCCCCACGATATCCTGCCCAAGGTCGTCGTCAACATCTTCGGCCTCCAGATCCCCCTGATCCGCATCCTGATGCTGCTGACCTCGGTCCTGCTGATGGTGGCCCTCTATCTGTTCATCCAGCGCACGAAGATCGGCACCGCCATCCGGGCGGCGGCCATCGACCAGGGGGCCGCGCGGCTGATGGGCATCGATGTCGACAAGGTGATCATGATCGTCTTTCTCATCGGCCCCTCCCTGGGCGGGGCCGCCGGCCTGATGGTGGGCCTCTACTACGGCCAGATCAACTTCACCATGGGCTGGATATACGGCCTCAAGGCCTTTACCGCGGCCATCCTCGGCGGCATCGGCAACATTCCGGGGGCCATGGTGGGCGGTATTCTCCTGGGGGTGATCGAAGCCCTGGGGGCGGCCTATATTTCCATCGCCTGGAAGGACGCCATCGCCTTCTGTGTGCTGATCCTGATCCTGATCGTGCGCCCCACCGGTCTTCTCGGTGAACGGGTGGCGGAAAAAGTATGAAGACCAGACGCTCCCTCATCTACGCGCTGTTCTGCGGCATTCTGGTGGTGCTGCCGGTTTTTCTGAATGCCTACTGGGTGGATGTGCTCAACAACGTCGGCCTCTACGCCATCCTGGCGCTGAGCCTGAACGTGATTCTGGGCTACGCCGGGATGTTCCACATGGGGCACGCCGCCTTTTACGCCATCGGCGCTTACACCACCGCGATCCTCAACACCACCTATCACATCCCGGTCCTCTGGCTGATGCCGCTCAGCGGTTTGGTGGCGGGCTTTTTCGCCCTGATCGTTGCCCGCCCCATCATCCACCTGCGGGGCGACTATCTGCTGATCGTCACCATCGGGATGGTGGAAATCGTTCGGATCGCCCTGATCAACAACGTCTTTGGCATCACCGGCGGGGCCAACGGCATTTTCGGGATCGCGCGCCCCGAGATCTTCGGCTTCAAAATCCGCCGGCCCCACGAGTTTTTCTATCTGATCTGGGCCTTCATGGCGGTCACCATCTACTTCTTTTATCGACTGGAAAACTCGCGCTTCGGCCGCGCCCTGACCTATCTGCGCGAGGACGACGTGGCCGCCGAGGGCAGCGGCATCAACACGGCCCACTACAAGCTGGCGGCGTTCGTCATCGGGGCCTTCTGGGCGGGGATGGTGGGCACCCTGTACGCGGCCAAAATGACCATCATCGCGCCGGAGTCCTTCAATTTCTGGGAGTCGGTGGTCTTGTTCATGATCGTGCTGCTGGGCGGGTCGGGCAGCATCCCCGGCGTTATTCTGGGGGCCTTTCTGGTGGTCGGGCTGCCGGAGATCTTCAGGGAGTTCGCCACCGCCCGGATGCTGATCTTCGGGGCTGCGATGGTGGCGATGATGATCTTCAGGACCGAGGGCATTCTGCCGCCCCAGCCGCGCAAATACCCACCGGTGGACGAGCTGCTGGCGGGGGAGGCCAAGCCATGAGCCTGCTGCAGCTGGAGAAGGTGACCAAGACCTTCGGCGGTCTGAAGGCCGTGGACAACGTCTCCTGCACGGTCGAGCGGGGCGCCATCGTCGGGCTGATCGGGCCCAACGGGGCCGGCAAGACGACGATCTTCAACCTCATCACCGGCAACTACCGCCCGGACCGGGGGGACATCCGCTTCGAAGAGCGCTCCGTAATCAAGCTGCCCACCCATCAGATCGTCGCCCTCGGGATCGCGCGCACCTTTCAGACCATCCGCCTCTTCCAGAAGCTCTCGGCCCTGGAAAACGTGTTGGCCGGCTGCCACTGCCGCATGCGGGCCGGCGCCCTGGCGGCCATGGCGCGGCTGCCCTTCCAGCGCCGCGAGGAGCGCACGGCCCTGGAGCAGGCCATGGCCGAGCTGCGCTTCGTGGGGCTGGGCCGGCAGGCCGACCAGATGGCCGCCAACCTCTCCTACGGCAACCAGCGGCTGCTGGAGATCGCGCGCGCCCTGGCGACCCAGCCGCGCCTGATCATTCTGGACGAACCCGCCGGCGGCATGAACGATCAGGAGACCGCCGCGCTGGTGGGGCTGATCCGCAGCATCCGCGACCGGGGCGTGACGGTGCTGCTGATCGAACACGACATGAGCCTGGTGATGAAGGTTTGCGAGCAGATCGTGGTGGTCGAATACGGCTCCAAGATTGCCGAGGGCGACCCCGCCGCCATCAAGCAAGACCCCCGGGTGATCGAAGCCTACCTGGGCACAGACGAGGAGTAGAGGGGCCGGCGATGCTGTTGAAGCTCGAGAACCTGCATGTCAAATACGGCAATGTGGAGGCCCTGCACGGCATCAGCCTGGAGGTCGACGAGGGTGAAATCGTCACCATCCTGGGCGCCAACGGGGCCGGCAAATCCACGACCCTGATGGCCATCAGCGGGCTGGTGAAGGTCTCCGAGGGCAGTATCCTCTTTCGCAACACCCCGCTGCACACCCTCAAGGCCCACCAGGTAGTCAAGCGCGGGATCGCCCAGGCGCCCGAAGGTCGGCGGGTGTTCGGTACCCTGACGGTCAACGAGAACCTCAACCTGGGCGCCTTCACCGCCACCGACCCCGCCCACAGCCAGAAGACCCTGTCCTGGATCTACACCCTTTTCCCGCGTCTCAAGGAACGCTCCGAACAAATGGCCGGCACCTTGAGCGGCGGCGAGCAGCAGATGCTGGCCATCGGCCGGGCGCTGATGGCCGCGCCCCGGATTCTGCTGCTGGACGAACCCAGCCTGGGGCTGGCCCCCATCCTGGTGAAGACGATTTTTGAAACCATCCGCGAAATCAACCGCGCCGGTGTGACCGTCGTGCTGGTGGAGCAGAACGCGCGGGCGGCCCTGAAGCTCGCCCATCGCGGCTATGTCATGGAGGTCGGCCGGGTCGTGCTGGAGGACACGGCCGAAGCCCTGCTCAGCAACCCCGAAGTGCGCAATGCCTATCTGGGCGGCCAGGCGCAATGAGGCCGCGCTGAAACGAGCCGCCGCCGTGGGAATGCCCGCCATAGGGGGGCCATGCGGCATGGGCAGCGCCCCGTGGACAGCGGGGAGGGCGGCTCGGCCGCTTTTTTGGAATCTCCCCTGATGTGACACGCCGGCCTGCGTTTGCGGACAGACCAACGGAGGACCATCCCAGCCATGAAGACGCCTTCCCAAGACCCGATCGTAGCCGCCGCCCTGGCGCTGGCGGCCAGATGGCAGAACCGCGCCAACGCGCTGCTGACCCCTGAGGAGAGGCGCCTGCAGCACCAGATGCGCCGCCTGCTGTCGCACCCCCTGGACAAGGTCATCCTGACCAAGATGATGGACCAGAGCTTCCGCGCCGAGAGCCCAGCGCGGGTGGCCGACCAGCTCAACAGCATCTTTCGCAGGTACGGCATTCCGGCCTTTTTCAGCGTCAGCGAAACGTTCCTGGTACGGCTGTTCATGGCGCTGGGGCGGCATTTCCCGAACCTTTCGGTGCCCCGCATCATCGCCCAGCTGCGCCGCAACAGCAGCCGCGCCATCATCGCCGGGGAACCCGAGGAGCTCATGCCCCACCTGGAAAGCCGTCGCCAGGCCGGGGTGCGGATGAACATCAACCACCTCGGGGAGGCGGTGCTGGGCGAGGAGGAGGCCCGCTACCGCCTGGAGACCTACCTGGCCGACCTCCAGCGGCCGGACATCGAGTACATCTCGGTCAAGATATCGACGATCTTCTCCCAGATCTCCACCCTGGCCTTCGAACACACCCTGGCGGTTCTGGAAGAGCGTCTCTCCCGGCTCTATCGCGCGGCCCGGGACAATCTCTACGAGGATCGCAACGGCCGGCGGGCGCCCAAGTTCGTCAATCTGGACATGGAGGAATACCGGGATCTGGAGATCACGGCCGCGGCCTTCACCCGCACCCTGGAGCGCCCCGAATTCAAGGGCCATGCCGCCGGCATCGTTCTACAGGCCTACCTGCCGGACTCCTATTACCTCCAGCGGGAGCTGACCGACTGGGCCCGGGGACGGGTGGCCGACGGCGGCAGCCCCATCAAGATCCGGATCGTCAAGGGCGCCAACATGGAAATGGAGCAGGTCGAGGCCGCCCTCAACAACTGGCCCCTGGCACCCTACGACAACAAAAAGGACGTCGACGCCAACTACAAGCGCATGGTGGCCTTCGGCATGCTTCCGGAAAACATCCGGGCGGTGCACCTGGGGGTGGCCTCCCACAATCTCTTCGACCTGGCCTATGCCTGCGAGCTCGCCCGCCACCACGGCGTTTCCGACTGCCTCTCCTTCGAGATGCTGGAGGGCATGGCCGACCACGTGCGCCGCGCCGTCCAGGAAATCTCCGGCGACGTCCTGCTCTATGCCCCCGTGGCCACCCAAGACCAGTTCATCAACGCCATCGCCTACCTGATCCGGCGCCTGGACGAAAACACCGCCGAGGAAAACTTCCTGCGGCACTCCTTCGACCTGCAGACCGGCTCCGCCCGCTGGAACTTTCTGCAAGATCAGTTTCTGGAGGCCCTGGCCCACCAGGAGCAGGCCGGCAAGACCCCCCACCGCGTCCAGGACCGCGGCCGGGAGGAATTTCCCGAGGAGATCGGCACCTTCCACACGCGCGCCTTCACCAACGAACCCGACACCGACTGGGCGGTGTCCGCCAACCGCCGCTGGGCCGACGGGATTCGCCGGAAGTGGCGTAAATCCGCTGATGACGCCCCCCTGGAGATTCCCCTGGTGCTGGCCGGCCGGGAGGTGTTTGCCGAGCGCGAGATCCGCGAGGTGGTCGACCCCAACCAGATTGCCGATTCCGCCGCGGTGCGGATCCGGGTGGCGCGCTGCGCCCTGGCCAGCCGCGAGGACGTCGCCCGGGCGGTGGCGGTGGCCAAGGCCGACCCCGACGGGTGGCGTGCCAAGTCCTACGCCGAGCGTCACACGGTGCTCGACCGCGTGGCCATGGCCCTGCGCCGGGCGCGCGCCGACCTGATGGGCGCGGCCGCCGCCAACACCGGCAAGGTGCTGACCGAATCCGACCCCGAGGTGTCCGAGGCGGTGGATTTCGCCGAATTCTATCCCTTCAGCGCGCGGCGTTTTGCCGATCTGGAAAACGTCGCCTGCGCCGGCCGGGGGGTCGGGTTGGTCATCACCCCCTGGAACTTCCCCATCGCGATCCCCTGCGGCGGGCTGAGCGCCGCGCTCGCCGCCGGCAACACCGTGATCTTCAAGCCGGCCTCGGCCGCGGTGCTGACCGCCTGGCAGCTGTGCTGCGCCTTCTGGGAGGCCGGGGTGTCGCGCAACGTGCTGCAGTTTCTGCCCTGCGCCGGCGGGTCCACCGGCCGCGAGCTGGCCGGTCACCCCGACGTGGATTTCATCATTTTGACCGGCGGCACGGACACCGGTCTGGCCCTTCTGCGTGAGCGCCCCGAGCTGCGCCTGGCGGCCGAGACCGGCGGCAAAAACGCCACCGTCGTGACCGCCATGTCCGACCGCGACCAGGCCATCAAGAACGTGCTGCATTCGGCCTTCAGCAACAGCGGCCAGAAGTGCTCGGCCACCTCGCTGCTGATCCTGGAAAAGGAGGTTTACGACAGCCCGGCGTTTCGCAAGCATCTGGTGGACGCCGCCAGCAGCCTGGCGGTGGGCTCCGCCTGGGATTTCCAAAACAAGGTGGGGCCGCTGATCCAGCCGCCGCGCGGGGACCTGCTGCGGGCCCTGACCACCCTGGAGCCCGGCGAGTCCTGGGCCCTGGCGCCACGCCCGGACCCGGACAACCCCTACCTCTGGACGCCGGGGATCAAGTGGGGGGTGCAGCCGGGCAGCTACACCCATCTCACCGAGTTCTTCGGCCCGGTGCTGGGCGTGATGCGCGCCGAGAATCTGGAGCACGCCATCCGCCTGGTCAACCAGACCGGCTACGGCCTGACCTCAGGGCTCGAAAGCCTCGACAAACGGGAGCAGGCCCGCTGGATCGCCGGCATCCGGGCCGGCAACCTCTATATCAACCGCGGCACCACCGGGGCCATCGTGCTGCGGCAGCCCTTCGGCGGGATGCGCAAATCGGCACTGGGGGCCGGCATCAAGGCCGGCAGCCCGAATTACGTCACCCAGTTCATGACTTTCCGCGACACCGCCCCGCCGCTGGTGGGCGCCCTGGAGAAGGAGAGCGCCCTGCTGCGGCTGATCCAAGAGTGGCAGCAGAAGCTCGCCTGGGGGGCGTTTGAGCCGGCGCTGCGGGCCGACTTGGATAAAACCGTGCGGGCCGTCCAGAGCTACCTCTACCACTACGAGCAGGAATTCTCCAAGGCCAAGGACTATTTTCACCTGCGCGGCCAGGACAACATCTTTCGCTACCGGCCGGTGGGCGCCGTGGCGGTGCGGCTGGACCGGCGCGACAGCCTCTTCGATGCCCTGGCGCGCATCGCCGCGGTCCGGATCGCCCGCTGCCCCCTGCGGTTGAGCATCCCGCCCGATTTGGACAATGCGGTCACGGCCTTTCTCGACGGCCGGGAGGGGCGGCGGCTGACCGTTGGGGGCGAGGTGGTGCGCGAGGCGGATGCGGCCCTGGCCGGCCAGCTGCCAAATTTGGAGCGCATCCGCTATGCCGGGCCGGAGCGGGTGCCGCCGGCGGTGTTCGCCGCGGCGGCCCGGACCGGGTTTTACATCGCCCGCAACCCGGTGCTGATGGAGGGGCGGATCGAGATGCTGAACTACTTCCTCGAGCAGAGCATCTGCGACAGCTACCACCGCTACGGCAACCTGGGAGAGCGGGCGCTTTGAGCCCCCGCTGCACGGCTCCGGGCCGCCCGCCGGCAGAGGGGAACTTCCGTGGTTTGGCCCCCTGACGGGCTTCCGCCCCTGGCGGCCGCCGCGGCCCCGGTGGCCGGGGTTGTGCTGGCGGCCGGCAGCAGCAGCCGGATGGGCTGCCCCAAGCAACTGCTGCCCTTCAGGGGCAAACCGCTGCTGGCCCATGTGGTGGCCAGCGCCCGGGATGCCGGCCTGCAGCCGGTGGTCGTGGTGCTGGGCCAGGGTGCCGCCCGGGTGCGCCGGGAAGTGGACCTCGCGGGCACCCGGGTGGCCATCAACCCGGATTACCGACGCGGTCAGAGCACCTCCCTGATCCGCGGGCTTGCAGCCCTGCCGCCGGCCTGCCCGGCGGTCCTCTTCCTGCTGGGCGATCAGCCCCTGGTCTCGCCGGGCCTGATCGCGCGGGTCCTGGCCGGCTACCGCCGGACCCGCGCCCCGGTGGTGGTGCCGATCTTCAGGGGGCGCCGCGGCAATCCGGTGCTGATCGACCGGTCGCTTTTTCCGCGTCTGGGCACCCTGAGCGGTGATGTGGGGGCCCGCGGGCTTTTGCGGGAGTATGCCGGCCGGATCGAATGGGTCCCGGTGGCGGACCCCGGGATCCATCTGGATGTGGACACCTGGCAGGACTACCAGGATCTGATGGCCCTTGAAACCCGATCCCCTTGAGCGCAAAGCGGCCAGTGCCGGGTGGTTTGCGAGCCCGCCGGCGCGCAAAGATCGACACCCCTGGTGGACCCCGCGCCGGATGCTTGACCGGACCCACGGCATCGGGTATAATGTTTCCTCGTTTTGCTGACCTGATTCTTTCCCGGTCGCATCCGTCGATATCCTCCCCCGGAATTTTTTTGATGGGCCCATATCGTTGCCGCCGCCGCCGGTGATCGGATACCGGCCGGCAGCGCTGGGGGCGGCGGCCGCCGATGAGCCGGCGGCGGGCGCCTCGTGTTTTTTGCAGCGAAAAAAAATAGACCAACGGCAGGAGTGAAAAATGGCTGAAACCGTGAAAATCACCTTTGATGGGAAAACCGTCGAGCTGCCCCTGCTGGTGGGAAGCGAGGGGGAGCGGGCCATCGATATTTCAAAGCTGCGGGCCCAGACGGGCCTGATCACCTGGGATCCGGGGTTCGCCAACACCGGCAGCTGCTCCAGCGCCATCACCTTCATGGACGGGGAGCAGGGAATCCTGCGCTATCGCGGCATTCCCATCGAGGAGCTCGCCGAGCACTCCAGCTTCAAGGAAACCGCTTTTCTCCTGGTACACGGGGTGCTGCCCACGCGCAAGGACCTCAACCGCTTCTCGGTTTTGTTGAACGATCACTCCCTGGTGCACGAGGACATGCAGATCTTCTACCAGAACTTCCCGCGCGCCTCGCACCCCATGGGGATTCTCTCCTCGATGGTGAACGCCCTGAGGAGCTTCTACCCGGTGCTGTCCACCATCGAGGAGGAAATCAACATCACCGTCACCCGCCTGCTGTCCAAGGTGAGAACCCTGGCGGCGATGTCCTACAAGATATCCCGCGGCCACAAGGTGGTCTACCCGCGGCCGGACCTGCCCTACTGCGCCAATTTTCTCAACATGATGTTCGACTCGCCGGTGAACCCCTACGTCATCGACGAGGACGTCGTCCGGGCGCTGAGCGTCTTCTGGATTCTGCACGCCGATCATGAACAGAACTGCTCGACCTCCGCGGTCCGGGTTGTGGGCAGCGGCCGGGTCAACCTGTACGCGGCCATTTCGGCCGGGATCGCGGCCCTCTGGGGGCCGCTGCACGGCGGCGCCAACCAGGCCGTGATCGAGATGCTCTCGATGATCAAGGATGAGGGGGTCAGCATTCGGCGCGTGTTGGCGCGCGCCAAGGACCGCAACGACCCCTTTCGGCTGATGGGCTTCGGCCACCGGGTCTATCGGACCTACGACCCGCGTGCCAAGATCATGAAGAAGATGTGCGACCGGGTGCTCAGAAAGTTCAGCGCCCCCGATCCTCTGCTGGACATCGCCCAGGAGCTTGAAGCCGCGGCCCTCAAGGACGATTATTTCGTCGACCACAACCTCTACCCCAATGTCGACTTCTACAGCGGAATCGTGCTGCGCGCCATCGGGATTCCCACCAACATGTTCACCGTGATGTTCGCCATCGGGCGGCTCCCCGGTTGGATCGCCCAGTGGAAGGAAAGCATGGATGACCCCAACTGGCGCCTGTGCCGGCCCCGCCAGCTTTACGTCGGCCCCACGGCGACCTCGTATGTGCCCATCGAGGAGCGCGGCTGAATTCCGCCGAATCGGGTTGCGGGACGGCGGCCGGTCGCGCGCCTACGCTTGCGCCGACCGGCTCCTGGGCAGCACCAGGTTCAGCAGGACCCCGACGATGCCGGCCAGACCGATGCCGCCGATGGAGAACTTGCCCAATGACAGGGTCATGCCGCCGATGCCGAAGACCAGGATGAGGGCCACGATGGTCAGGCTGCGGGCCTCGGTCAGGTCCTTGCCGGCGCGCACCAGGCTGTTCAAGCCGACCACCATGATGGCGCCGAAGAGCAGCAGCATGATGCCGCCCATCACCGGGGTGGGGATGGTCTGGAGCAGGGCCCCGACCTTGCCCACGAAGGCCAAGGCCACCGCAAAAATGGCCGCCCAGGTCATGACGGCCGGGTTGTAGATCTTGATCAGGGCGACGGCGCCGGTGACTTCCGAATAGGTGGTGTTGGGAGGCCCCCCCAGCAGCGAGGCCACCGTGGTGGCGATGCCGTCGCCCATCATCGTACGGTGAATGCCCGGTTTGCGGAGGTAGTTTTCCCCGGTGATCGAGCCGATGGCCAGGATGTCGCCGAAATGCTCGATGGCCGGTGCGATGGCCACCGGCACGATGTAAAAAATGGCCTGCCAGCTCCACTGCGGAAAGACAAAGGCCGGCATCGCCAGCCAGGGGGCCTGGCTCACCGGGGTGAAGTCCACCAGCCCGAGGGTCAGCGACACCCCGTAGCCGACGATGATGCCGCAGAGGATGGGGATCAGCCGCAGCATCCCGCGGCCCAGGAGCGACACCGCCACGGTGGTGCCCAGGGAGAGCATGGAGACGATCAGGGCGGTTTTCTGGGGCACCAGCACGAGCGACCCGTCGCCGCTTCTGCCCAGCGCCATGTGCACCGCCACGGGTGCCAGAATCAGGCCGATGACCATGATCACCGGGCCGGTGACCGTCGGCGGCAGGATCTTCTGCAGCATGTCGCTGCCCTGCCAGCGGACCAGCGCGCTCAGAAGGACATAGGCCACCCCGGCAGCGGCCAGGCCGCAGAGGGTCGCCGGAACCCCCCATGTCTGGACCCCGTAGATGATCGGGGCGATGAAGGCGAAGGACGACGCCAGAAAGATCGGCACCATGCCCTTGGTGATGAACTGGAAGATCAGGGTGCCGATTCCGGCGGTGAAAAGGGCGACGTTGGGGTTCAGGCCCGTCAAAAGCGGCACCAGCACCAGGGCCCCGAACGCCACGAACAGCATTTGGGCCCCCACCAGGCCGTCTCGCAATCGGAATCGATAAACCCCCGCAGGGTGGTTCTCGGCCATCAAGGCCCCTCCTTGAAAATCGAAAAAGATCACGGCGGCCCGGCAAACCCGCGCCGCGCCGCCCCCAATGCCGTTTGCCAGGGGTCGGAAGCGCTACTTGGTGCCGAAAATCTTGTCTCCGGCATCCCCTAGCCCCGGCAGGATATAGCCGATATCGTTCAGATTGTCATCGATTGAGGCCGTGAAAATCTCCACATCGGGGTGTTTTTCCTCCAGCCGCCGAATGCCCTCGGGGGCCGCCACCACGAAAAGGCCCTTGATGCTTCGGCAGCCGGCGGCTTTCAACAGGTCCACGGTCGCAATCAGGGTGCCGCCGGTGGCCAGCATGGGGTCGAGAATCAGTGCGATGCGCTCCTGCATGTTGCTGGCCAGCTTGACATAGTAGTTCACCGGCGCGAGGGTCTCCTCGTTGCGGTAAAACCCCACCACACTGACCTTGGCGGAAGGGATCAGGTCCAGGACCGCATCCATCATGCCCAGTCCGGCGCGCAGAATCGGGACGACCGTGATCTTCTTGCCCTTGATGCGCTGCACCCGCACCGGTCCCGCCCAACCGCGAATGGTGCGGGAGATCGTTTTGAGATCCTTGGTGGCCTCGTAGGTCAGCAGGCGTGCCAGCTCCTGGGCCAGGTCACGGAAATCCTTGGTGGAGAGGTCCTTTTCGCGCATCAGGCCGAGCTTGTGCTTGATCAGCGGGTGGTTGACGACGGTAACGGGCACAGCGGCCTCCTTCCGGTGGCGCCAGCCGTTGGCGGCAGGCATTCCAGGCGCCCACCGCTGCGGGCGTGGGCAGGTGGGGGGGGTTGGGGGATGAAGCAAAATTACCGGGAAGGCGGGTGGAGAGCCTTGAATTCAGCGGGTGAGGCGAAAAAATGATTTGACTGCGGCAGCTCAGGGGGGTTTGGGCTGTCTGGATCTGCAAAACGCTCCGCCCTCGGGTTGGCAACCAAAAAGGTGTTTATCCGTGGGGATGCTTGTAAGCAAATTCGCTTGACGTGTCAAGACCACAGATAAACACCTCTCGGGCGGCCGGTTTTCCTGAAAGCGGTGGCCCGCAGGCTTTGGACTGAGGGCGGCGGCTCCGGGGGCGGGCTAGCGCTCGTAGATGAAAACGCTGTCGTGCTGGGGTTCCAACCGGCTCAGATCCCCCAGGGGGCGGTCGAAGGTGAATTTGGACGGCACCACCACCATGTCGTGGGCGCACTGGTTGACGTTTCCGCCGGTGAGCGAAAAGGGCAGCGAAACCACGAACAAAGCGGAGCCGGCAACGATCGCGACAAGGCCCAGCGGCCTGACGATCAGGGCATCGGCCCACATGGCTGAGTTGGAAATCTCCTTCTGGGGATTGCTCCCGGCCAGGGCTGCGCCCCCGAAGGGGACCGCCAGCAGGCTGGCGACCACCGCCAGAATGGTAACCGTTTTAATAAAGCGTTGCATCCCTACCTCCTGTTTTGAAATCCAATAACGGTTTGTCCGTCGGCAACCGGGCCGCGCGGGGTTGAACACCCCATGCGATAGGGCTATATATCGGCCGGCGTGTTTCCGAGCTTTAACAGGGGAGCCGCGAGGCTCTCCCACGACCCCATGAGGATCGGTGCACATGTCCGGGCAGCCGCAACCGCAACCCCCGTCGCCGGTGACCATCGAGGTGGCCGTGGCCCTGCCGGTGCAGGGCACCTACACCTACAGCGTGCCGACGCCTTTTCTGGACCAGCTTCAGGCCGGAAAACGGATCTTGGTGCCCTTCGGCAGGCGCCGGGTGACCGGCTATGTTCTCGGGGTCCTGGCGCCTCCCGACGCAGGCCTGGAGATCAAGGCGGTGTTGGATATTCTGGATGAGCGGCCGCTTTTCCCGGCCGCCATGATCCCCTTTTTCAGATGGGTCGCCGACTATTATCTACACCCGCTGGGGGAGGTGATCAAGGCCGCCCTGCCCCAGGGCATCAATCTCTGTGACCGGGCGGCGCTGAGCCTCACCCCAGAGGGGCAGGCGGCCCTGGCGCAGGCATCTTTGCCCCCCCTCACCCGGCAGGTGCTGGAAAGGATCTCCCAAAGGGCCTGCCAGCCCAAGGATCTCGTCCGCAGCCCGGGGGCCGCGGTTCCCGCGGCCCTGCTGCACGCCCTGAGCAACGCCGGCTGGGTGACCCGTAAGCGGGTCCTCAAGCGGCCGGCGACCGGCAGCCGTACCGAGCGCTTCGTCACGCTCGGCCCGGCCGCCCACCGAGCGGACCTGACCGGGCTGACCCCCAAACGGCGTCAGCTTTTGGAGGCGGTGGCCGCCGCCGGCGAAATTTCGTCGGGGCGCCTGGGGGACATCTTGCCCGGCGCCGCCCGGCTGCTGGGGCCGCTGGTGCACTGCGGTCTGCTGCAGGTGGCCCACAAGACCGTCTACCGAGACCCGTTCGGGGAGGCCATTCAACCGGACCGCGCCCGCCAGCTGACCGATGAACAGGCGGCGGCGGTGACCCGGGTGGAGACGGCCTTGGCGGGCGGCTTTGCCGCCTTCCTGCTGGCGGGGGTGACGGGCAGCGGCAAGACCGAAGTCTACCTCCAGCTGGCGGCGCAAGCCGTCAGCCGCGGGCGCACCGCCCTGATCCTGGTGCCCGAGATCGCCCTGATCTCCCAGACCGAGCGGCGTTTTCGGGCGCGCTTCGGCGAGCGCGTGGCCGTTTTGCACAGCGGTCTTTCCGCCGGTGAACGTTTTGACCAGTGGCGGCGGATCATCCAGGGCGAGACCCCCATCGTGATCGGCGCGCGTTCGGCCATTTTCGCCCCCCTCCAAGACCTCGGGCTGATCGTGGTCGACGAGGAGCACGACAATTCCTACAAACAGGACCACGGATTGCGCTATCACGCGCGGGATCTGGCGCTGGTGCGCGCCAAGCAGGCCGGCTGCGTCGCTCTGCTGGGCTCGGCGACCCCCTCGGTGCAATCCTGGCACAACGCCCAAAGCGGCAAATTCGAGGCCCTGCGACTGAGCCGGCGCGTGGAAAACCGCACCCTGCCGGAGATCACGGTCGTCGATCTGACCGAGACCCGCGATGCGCGCGGGATCCGTCGATTTATCAGCCCCACCCTGGAGAAGGCCATCGCTGCGGCCCTGGTCCGCAATCAGCAGGTGCTGCTGTTTCTCAACCGCCGCGGCTTTGCCAGTCTGCCAATTTGCGCCGCCTGCGGCGAGGCGCTCAAGTGCGCCAACTGCGACATCACTTTGACCTACCACCGCCATGCCAGCGCCTACTGCTGCCACTACTGCGGCTATCGGCGACCGGCGGCCGCCTGCTGCCCGCTCTGCGGGTCTGCGCGGATCAAGCTGCTGGGTCTGGGGACCGAAAAGGTTGCCGAGGGGGTGGCCGCGCTCTTTCCGGAGGCCCGGGTGGCGCGCATGGACCGCGACACCACCGGCCGCAAAGGGGAGACGCTCAAATTGCTCAAAGGGCTGCGGGACGGCACCATCGACGTTCTGGTGGGCACCCAGATGGTGGCCAAGGGTCATGATTTTCCCAACATCACCCTGGTGGGGATCATCTGCGCGGACATGTCCCTGAGTTTTCCGGATTTCCGCGCCGGCGAACAGACCTTTCAGATCCTGGCCCAGGTGGCCGGCCGCGCCGGCCGCGGCGGGGCGGCCGGTCGGGTCATTCTGCAGACCTACACCCCTGGGCATTTCAGCATCGTCGCAGCCCGCCAGCAGGACTTCGACCTGTTTTACCGAAAGGAGATCGGCCACCGCCGCGCGTTGAATTACCCGCCCTTTGCGCGGCTGGTGCAGTTGAGAATTTCCGGC
>JASFIY010000001.1:0-18976 GCA_050122415.1 Desulfobacteraceae bacterium | reverse complement strand
GTCGCCCGGGAAAAAGAGGGTGTGGGGCGGGGATGGGGTCGCGCGGGGAACATGCCGGGGCTGGGGGACGGATCGTCTGATTGGCGGTCAGGACCGCTACCGTAATCGCTTCCTTTCTGGCTCGCCCCAAACGTCCCCCCACGCGGCGGGCGGCGGTGCGCTCCTGGGGCAGCAGCGCGGCAGGGCGACCGCCGCGGCCTTGGCGCCGGGGATGTTCATGCGGGGGCGGCCTAAACGCTGCCACCGTTGCAGATCGCCTCCGCCGCGGCCGGGTCCCGCAGGCCCCCGAGACGCTGGCTGCCGGTGTCGGGGGGGCTAAAAAAACAATTGACAAATCCGGTTTTAATCTTTACTTAATGATGTTTCTTTAAAAACCTTAAAGAGCGTTCCGCGCCCCCATCTGGCCTCCGCCACCACATGGGGGGTTTTTTTTATTGGATCAGACCTATTCAACAGGAGAGGGTTCCACGCACAGGGGATTTCAAGATGAAGACCGAAATTCAAAAAGTCCGCAACATCGGCATCAGTGCCCATATCGACTCGGGCAAGACCACCTTGACCGAGCGCATTCTCTTTTACACCAACCGCATCCACACCATTCACGACGTCAAGGGCAAGGACGGCGTGGGTGCCACCATGGATTCCATGGAATTGGAAAAGGAGCGGGGCATCACCATCGCTTCGGCCGCCACCTACTGTGAATGGCGGGGCCATGAAATCAACATCATCGACACGCCGGGGCACGTGGATTTCACCATCGAGGTGGAACGCTCCCTGCGGGTTTTGGACGGCGCCATTCTGGTGCTCTGCGCCGTGGGCGGGGTCCAGTCCCAATCCATCACCGTCGACCAGCAGATGAAGCGCTACAAGGTGCCCTGCATCGCGTTTGTCAACAAATGCGACCGCAGCGGGGCCAATCCCGGGCGCGTCATCCAGCAGCTGCGCCAGAAGCTCGGCCACAATGCCGTGGCGATGCAGCTGCCCATCGGCCTGGAAGCCGATCTCGAGGGGGTCGTGGACCTGGTCGAGATGAAAGCGCTCTATTTCGACGGCCCCAACGGGGAGACCGTACGTGCCGAAGAGATCCCGGCGCACCTGCAGCAGCCGGCCCGGGAGGCCCGGGAGACCCTGGTGGATGCCGCCTCGATGTTCTCCGACGACCTGATGGAGGCCGCTTTGGAAGACGCGGTGACCCCCGCGCTTCTCGGCGCGGCTGTCCGCAAGGGGGTCCAGACCCGCGAAATCACGCCGGTTTTCATGGGTTCCGCTTACAAGAACAAGGCCGTTCAGCCGCTGCTGGACGCGGTCAACCGGTATCTGCCCTGCCCCATGGACGTTCAAAACGAGGCCCTCAACACGGAGAAAGGCGAGACCCCGGTGACGTTGAGCAACAACCCCAATGACCCCGTGGTGGCGCTGGCCTTCAAGCTCGAGGACGGTCAGTACGGCCAGTTGACCTATATCCGGGTGTACCAGGGCACGCTCGCCAAGGGGGCCAGCGTGGTCAATGCGCGCAGCGGCAAGAAGCTCAAGATCGGCCGCCTGGTCCGGATGCATGCCAACCAGATGGAGGACATCGAGACCATCCCGGCGGGCTATATCGGCGCCCTTTTCGGGGTGGACTGCGCCTCCGGGGACACCTTCAGCGCGCCGGGCCTGAACCTCTCGATGACCTCGATGTTCGTGCCCAACCCGGTCATCTCCTTGGCCATCGTGCCCAAGGACAACAAGAGCCAGATCAACATGTCCAAGGCCCTCAACCGCTTCAGCAAGGAGGACCCCACCTTCCGGGCCTTCGTGGACGAGGAGACCAACGAAACCATCATCGAGGGCATGGGTGAACTGCACCTGGATGTCTATGTGGAGCGCATGCGGCGCGAGTACAAGGCCGAAGTCAGCACCGGTCAGCCGCGGGTGGCCTACCGCGAGACCATCACCCGGCGGGCGGACTTCAACTACATCCACAAAAAACAGACCGGCGGCTCCGGGCAGTATGGCCGGATCGCCGGCCATATGGAACCCTGTGCCGAGGAGGATTTCGTTTTCGAAAACATGGTGACCGGCGGCGCCATCCCCACCCAGTTCATCCCTGCCTGCGAAAAGGGCTTCAGAGGCTGTATGGCCAAGGGCCCCAAGATGGAATTTCCGGTGACCGGCGTCAAGGTGGTGATCAACGACGGCGCCTCGCACTCGGTGGACTCCTCCGAAATGGCCTTCCAGGCGGCGGCCCGCGGGGCTTTCCGGGAGGCCTACGCCAAGGCCCAGCCGGTGATCCTGGAACCCATCATGAAAGTGGTGGTGGAAAGCCCTACCGAATTCCAGGGAAGCGTCATGGGCTCTCTCAACCAGCGGCGCGGCATGATCGTCGGCGCCCAGGACGAGGGGCCGATGTGCGTGATCGAAGCCCAGGTACCCCTTTCGGAAATGTTCGGCTATTCCACCGTCCTGCGGTCCTCCACCCAGGGCAAGGCCCAGTTCACGATGGAATTCTCGACCTATCGCCAGGTGCCGCAGTCGATCACGGAAGAGCTGGTCAAAAAGGCTTCCGAAAACAAGAAAAATGTCGCCTGACCGAAGATGGACGGTTTCGAGATGTATCGCGGCTGCGACACCCAAAACCCCCCACGGCCCGGAGTCGTTTCGGCGGGTCGGGGGATGGTTGTCTACATAAGGGAAAGGAACTTCAACATGCTCAAAAGGGATCTCATCCTCCGCAACCCCCTGCGTTTGATGGGCCACGAAACCGACGACATCCTGCCCCCGGGCGGATTCGGTGCCGTGCTGGCCCGCGCCGGCGTCGGCAAAACGGCCCTGCTGGTGCAATTGGCCCTCAACAGCCTGCTGCGCGGCCGCAACGTGCTGCACATCAGCCTGCGCGACCCCGTCAAAAAGGTCTGCCTGTGGTATGAGGAGGTATTCCGCAACATCGCCACCCATTACAAGGTCAGCCAGATGGACCAGCTCTGGGAGGCCATTTTGCCCTACCGTTTCATCATGACCTTCAATGCCGATGATTTCAGCGTCGCCAAACTGGAGCAGCGCATCGCGGATCTGACCGAGCAGGACATTTTCCTGCCGCAGATGGTGCTCTTCGACGGCTATTCTTTCGAGGGCCCGGTTTTTGAACCCCTGACCGAGCTGAAGAATCTGGCCCGCGCCAACGGCTACCTCACCTGGTTTTCGGTGCGCACCCACCGCCACGACCAACCGGCGCCCGACGGGCTCCCCCCCGTCTTCAGCCCGGTGGAAAGCCTTTTTGAAGTCGCCATCCAGCTGCAGCCGCAAAATGACGGCGTCTACATCCAGGCGCTCAAGGGCGGCAGTCCCGGCGACCAGGCCCCGAAGCTGTTTCTGGACCCGGCCACCATGCTGATCCAGGACGCGGCCTGATCGCACCGCAGCCAAAAACCGGGGAAGCGCGGGGGAATCCCTCACGTTTCTGTTTTACGCTCCCGCCGGTTTCCCTGCACCCCTTTTGGAGCCCTGCCCGAAGCCCCCGGGAGCCGTTTGTGATCGGAACCATCGTCAACGCGCTGGCCATCGTCGCCGGCAGCATCATCGGCTTGCTGTGCCGGGGGGGCATCCCGCCGGCTTACAACCAGACCGTGATGCAGGCCATCGGCCTGGCGGTGATCCTGATTGGTTTCAAAAGCGCGCTGAAAGCCGACGACCTGCTGCTGTTGATTTTCAGCCTGGCCATCGGCAGCGTCCTCGGTGAGTGGCTCAAAATCGAACTTCGCCTGGAGCGACTCGGGCAATGGCTGCAGCGGCGCATGGCGCTGGCAGGCGACGGCATCGCCAAGGGGTTTGTGAGCGCCAGCCTCCTTTTCTGCGTCGGTTCGATGGCCATCGTGGGGGCCCTGGAAAGCGGACTCTCCGGCAATCACCAAACCCTTTTCGCCAAATCCGTTCTCGACGGCATCACCGCCATCATTTTCACATCGGCCCTGGGCATCGGCGTGATCTTCTCGGCCGCGGCCGTTTTTATCTATCAGGGGCTGATCACCCTGAGCGCGTCATCCATCAGAGAATTCCTGCTCCCGCCGGCCATCGACCAGATGACGGCCGTGGGCGGGGTGCTGATCATCGCCATCGGGATCAACATTCTGGAAATAAAACGGATTCGGGTGGGAAATATGCTGCCGGCGATTTTTCTGCCGCTGGTCTATTTCATTCTCCGCCAGCTGTGGGCGTGAGGCTCGCGAGGCCCAAGGGGCAGGACCCGACGCGCCGGCTAAAACCTCATCGCGCCTCTCCGACCGCAGGGGTCCGGTCCGGCGGGCGGTGGCCAGGCACCCTGCGGGCAGGCCCGGATGGGGCGCCGCACATCCCGGGGCCGCCCCCAGGGGTCCACCCAGCACCCAGCGGCTTTATCTGATCCAGGAGAACACGGCGGTTCCCAGCACCAGCAGGATGATGCCCGCCATGCGGTAGGTCTGATCGTCGGCCTGATGCAGATACCATTGCCGGATCTTGGCGAAAAGCCCGCGCGGGTTGAGGAAGAACAGCAGCCCCTTGGCCGCTGCCAGCACCGCCAGGAGCACCACGAACCAAAAGTTCTGGCTGGCGCCGGCCGACAGCAGCAGCAGCGCCCCCACGCCGAAGGCCAAGGCGCCGAGAATCTGGGGGCTCATGTTTTCCAGCAGGTTGGCCAAGACCTTGCGGCAGGCGGCGGTGTAGAGTATCAGGCAGACCCCCGACGCAATCCAGAGCAGGCTGATGGCCATCAAAACCCATTTCATCGTGTTGTCTCCTCTCGGAAAATGATTCCGGTTTCGCGGCGCGCATTGGCTTTAACCGATCAGCCGACCGCCGGCTCGCGCCAGCAGACTTCCAAGCTCGGGCGGCCGGCCGGCCCACTCAGCGGCACCTCGACAATCGCCGCCCCGGGTGTTCGCCAGGGCAGCGGCCGCTGCCCCATCAATACCGCGTCCGGCCGAACATCGATCCGGGCCGGGGCATCCGCCAGTTTTTGGGCCGCCTGGCCCGTCCGTCGAAAAGGCGGCTGCAAGATAGCCAAAACGCAGGAGCGGTGTCAAGAAAATAGCCGCCCGCCGTTTGCCTCCGCCAGGGCCGCTAAAGTTGGGTCAGCGGCTTGTCGAAGACAAACGGGAGCCGGCTGCAGCCGGCGCCTTCAGCGACGGGAAAAGCCCATCGCCGATTGTTGGCGTGTTTGCGCCGATCGCGCCCGCACCTGGGCCGCTGATGACGCGGCGCCGACCCGGCCCAAACCGACGGCAAGCGGGGGCGCCGAAAAAATAACCTTTACAAGCCGGCGGCCTTCCCCTAAGCTGTTTCGGGTTAATCTCAGGGTTGGAACCCATTTTCCTGGTGGCAACACCCAGAACTTCGGGTGGACGCCCCGGCGGCAACATGCCGGGCCCGTCGCGAAACACCCGTCTTTTCTGCCTAAAACAATCCTCTCCGGTGCGGCTGCCGGCCTGGCCTATCATTTCGGTCGGGCAAGCCGCACGGTGGATACAACCGGCGAGGAATAACCGTCATCAATTAAAGATATCGCAGCGTGAATATCCAAAACCGCATCCAATTCGAAAAACCCGATCTGGCCGCCCTGACGCAGACCGCCACTGTGGTGGACATGCATTTCCACACCCGCTATTCGGACGGCCTCAACAGCGTGGCGGCCGTTGCCCAACGGGCCCAGGAACTCGGAATCGGGATCGCCATCACCGACCACAACGCCATCCAGGGCGCAGTGGAGATCAGCCGCTACTGGAACCTGCTCACCATCCCGGGCATCGAAATAACCTCCCGCGAAGGCACCCATGTCCTGGCCTATTTTTACGACATCAAGAGCTTGAAGCGCTTCTACGCCCGGGATGTACAGCCCTTCATGGGGCCGGAGGTGATGAGCGCCATCAGCCTGAGCATGGAGGAAATCATCCAGCGCGCCCGGGCCTTCAACGCCGTGATCATCTTTCCCCACCCCTACTGTGCGGTCTACACGGGGATCTGCAACCTCCAGTTCCCCCCTGAGCGGCGCCAGCACCTCCTGGATCTGGTGGACGGCGTTGAGGTGATCAACTCGGAGAATCTCAACAAATGGAACCTGCGCTGCGCCCTGCTGGGCTTCAACCTCAACAAGGCCATCACCGGCGGCAGCGACGGGCACACCCTCTACCACATGGGGCGGGTTGTCAGCTATAGCCCGGGGCGTAAAAACCGCAAAACCTTTTTAGACGCCGTGCGCAACGGGGAAAACAACGTTGTCGGCAAGGAAATCGATCTGTTGCGCAAGATGACCTCCAACGGGCTCAAGTTCAAGACCACCTTTCGAAATTGCCCGGACCTGCTGGAACGCAATTTCAAATACAGCTGCATGGCCATCAATTCCCGCTCCAAACGCCTGAGAGCCTCGGTGCTGCGCTCCCTGAACGAAAAGATCCGCAAAAGACGCGAAAAAATCGCACCCTATCCAGCCCACTGAGGGTTTCCCGGCGCCGAAGGCGGCGTCTCCGCCAGCCGGCTGCGCCGCCCGGAGGGCATGGCCCGCTGCAAACCCCGCTGGCCGGGGAAATCCGCACGCCGTTGCGCTCTTCAGGCCGGCCCTTCGGGGGCCAGGTCGCGGCGCGGATCCTCGCCGGACAGCCGGCAGGTCGCCGCAGAACAAAAATGGGTGATCTCCAGCGAGGCGCTCTGGTGATCACGGCCCAAATAAAAATTGAGCCATGAGGAGCTGCGGTTGAGTTCCCACATGCGCGGGGGCACGCATTCGCTGGCCATCCGCTGCGTCTGCCCGACCGATGCCCAACGATTGAAAGCCCGATACCAGACGCATTGACGCTCCGGCCGCACTTCACACATGCCGCCGCGGCTGCCACCGCAGGCCCCGTTGCGAATGTGTTTGGGGCATTGGGATTCAGGGCACAGAAACGCCACGTGCTGAATTGCACAATCCCCGCAGCACTGACAGCCCAGGAACACTTTTTTGAGCGGATCTTCGGTCAGGTGCACCAACAGACGCCCGATGCGCCGGCGATCCAGCTGGCGGCAGACCGTGGTCATCAGCCCCGCCCAAGGCGCGTCAAAGGTGAACAGCAGGCGATGCATCCCGGCCAGCGCATGAAAATGGGCTTTGTCCAAAGCCGACAGATGGCTGGCCGCGCCCAGCGGCTTGGCCAGCGGTTGTTCGTCAGGCCTTGGGCAGGAGGAGTAGACATAGAATCCTTTGGGCAGCGGGTAGTCGAATTCGGGTAAAAACTCCTGCCAGCGGTCTTCCAGGACCGCCATCCGGTCCAGAATGAGCGCCACCGTCTCAAAGCCTCGATGAACGCCGCCGATGTGAATTCCCCGATAACCCAGCCCTTTTAGAACCACCCCCAGCCGCGCGGCCCGCTCGACGGCGGCGTGCCGTCCCGCCGTCTTGTCCCGCCATTCGGTGTTCACCTGATTCAGCAGACGGGTGGTCACCACGGCACCCGGCACGCGCCCCTGGTGCATGATCCGGGCGGCTCCCGGCGACAACACGTAAAGCGAGGCCAGCGTCGGGCAGCTGATGCCATAGCGTTCCTGGATGCGCAGCAGCTCGGCGAACTTGCGGGCATCATAGCCCAGCTGGGTGATCAGAAACTGGGCGCCGGCCCCGACCTTCTTGCACATTTTGGCATACTGCGCGTAAGTCTCCCCTTCCGTCTGCTTGAAGGGGGAAACCGCACAGCCCACGAAGTACTCTTCAGGATCGCCGGAGGCCTGGTTGCGCTCGCTGAGCATGCCGAGCATGCAGGCGAGGTTGACCGAATCCAGGTCGAAGACCGGGGCCCCCTGGCCACCGAAACCCTTGCCGGAATAATCACCGGTCAAGGCCAGGATGTTCTTCATCCCCATCATGGCCAGCTGCAGGGCGCGACTCTCCATCCCCACCCGGTTCATGTCCCGGCAGGTGAAGTGGACGATGACGTCCATGCCCAGGCTGAAGATCTGGTACCCCAGCACGTCCGGGCTGAGCGACGGGTTGCCGCCGGGATTGTCGGTAATCGAAACCGCCGAGACCCGTCCGTCTGCAAAAGCATCCCTGGCGATGCCCATCACGGTGTCGACCCTTCGCCCCCGGGATTCCGTCCCGGGAACGAGCTCCAGGGTCACCACAAAGCGATTCGGGTCGGCGACGTCGTCCCTGAAAATCCTCAGCATCGACTCCTCCCGCCGGAGCCGGCCCCGGTGCTGGACAGCGGCACCCGGACTTCCCCGGCTAAATCACAAAAACGTTGCGTGTCGCAAAAAAAGATAATTTAGCGCGCCTGGCCGGCAAAATACAAGCAGGGTGTGGTACTGAGTTTTCCAGAACCCGAAGGGCTCGGCAAGCCCCTCTCGGCGACCCGCAAACGGAGGCCACACGGTGGGCCGCATCCGGGGTCCAAAAAAAAGCCCGGGAACACGGGTCCCGGGCAAAACCGCAGAATCTCTGCAAAGCCCCAGCAAACCGGGGATCAAAACTCGGTGCGCCCCACACACGCATCAGGTCAGCCCCAGGCCGGCCGGGGCGCCGGCCGGTCGTCGGATGTCCCGATCAATCGGGAAACTTGAGCGAAAGCGTTTCCCCGCCATCCTCGGATTTAAAGGAGACCTTGACCTCCAGGCTGCTGTCACGGATGCCAAGCGCCAATGGGGACTTGCCCTTTTGGGTTTCAATGTGGGTGATGTCTCTCAAGGCCCCGAAAATCTTTTCACCGATAGCTTTTCCCGGAGACGGTAGTTCGGCGGTGCGGTACTTCGCGCTGACCTTGACATCCCCCTGGGGGGTGCGGGAAATGGTGATTTTCTTGGCCCTGTTGTTGACGGCGTGCAAGGCCGCCAGGGCCACCCATTTCAGCGCCCCCTCTTCCAGATCGGCCTCGTTGGGAACCTCCGACATTTCTTTCAGGGGATCGGTGCTGGCGTAACAGTCGCAAAGTTCCTGGACCTTGAGGTGAAGATTTCTTTTTTCCTTCATCGGACCCTCCTTTCACCGCCTGGCGGGGGCATCGTCGGTGGCCGAGGACGGCCACTGGGAGATGCCGAAAAATTTGGTTTTAACTCTGACCGGTGGAAGTTAAACAACAAGAATTTAAAACAGATTTGGCTGGATTCAAGCCGCCTGCCCCCTTTTCGACCCCGCAACCCGGCGCGCGGGCCTCATTCGCTGGGGGTGCCGTGACGCCCCCCGAAACGGCGGTCGCTTTTCTGCAATCCGTGCTGCGGCGCAGGGGGAAAACGATGGTCGGCAGAAATTAAGCGACGTGTTTATTTCAGACGGGACGGGACGGCAGCGGCCAGCGGGGCGCCGCTGGACGGCGGGCAGGGCGGTGGGGGGCAACCAAGAAAATGGGCGGCGTGGGCCCTGGCGGCGGAACGCCGGGGGCCCGCTGCGCACAGGCAGCAGCAACTGCCCGGCGGGTTAAAAATCCATCCCCGCCGGGACATCGCCGGCACCTCCCGCGAGGTCTTCAACGCCCAGCAGGGAGATTATCTTTCCACGGATCGCCTCGGGGGTAAAAGGTTTTTTAACGTAATCGGCGGCCCCTTGGGCCAGAAAGGCCTTGACCTTTTCGCGGCTGCCCTCGGTGGTGACCACAAGCACCGGAATGGCCCGCAAAATATCATCCTTTTTCATCTCCTGGAGCAATTCCATCCCGTTCATTTCCGGCATGTTGTAATCCGTGATGATCAGATCCATCCACTGCGTCTGCAGCATGTTCAAGGCCTCCCGCCCGTTGGCGGCCTCGAAGAAGCGGGCGCTGGCGAATCCCGAGGCCTTGATGGTTTTGATGATCACCGTGCGCATCGGCAATGAATCATCCACGATCATTATGTTCACAGACATACCCCCCTCCTATCCTGATGGGTTATCCGCCGGGTCTGGCCTTGCAGAAGAATCCGCGGCGGCCGAAGGCCGCCGCACCGGACCAGGGCCGCGGGAGCAGACACGTAATTGCGGCGTATCCACCCGAAACCCCTACCCCAGGATCTTGGCCAGCTTCTCGGTGATCACCTCCTCGGTGAACGGTTTGACCACATAGTTGGAGACGCCGGCCTGCACCGCTTCGATGATGTTCTGTTTCTGGGCTTCGGCGGTCACCATCAAAAAGGGCAAATCCTTGAAGGCGGTGTTGGCGCGAACAGCCTTGAGAAATTCGATGCCCGTCATTTTGGGCATGTTCCAGTCGGAAATGACCAGATCGACCTTTTCCTTCTCCAGCACCTTGAGGGCATTGCTGCCGTCATCGGCCTCGATGATCTGGGTAAACCCGATCTTTTTGAGGATATTCTTCAATATTCGACGCATTGTGGCGAAATCGTCCACGATTAAAATCTTAATTGTCGTATCCATCGATTCGATCCTTTTGAGCCCAAAATGGGTCTGTTGACCTCGGTCGGGGCACGCTGCGGGGGGCGGGGGCGCATCGGCCGCCGCCGCGCCGCTTCGCGGGAGGCCGGCATCAGGACTCCAAACAGACCTCGAGGGTAAACCGACCCGTCTCCGTTTGAAAGGGAATGGCGATGATGGGGCCGCGGGTGATGTGGCTGATGCGATGATTTTTGCCGGTAATCACCGAGGGGATCGCACCGTTGAAGAGCCGCCCGGCCTCTTCCAGTTCACGCCGTGCCTGGCCGGAGATCATGTTGGTCAACTCCCCCACGGCATCCGTCACATCGCTGTTCAAATCGGTTATTTCCTCGCCGAAGAGGTTGGAGACGATTTTGAGGATGCTGCCCTCATCGAAGGTCACGGCAATCGTGCCGGTGGCCTCGCCGGTCATGCCGACGACGCCGGTCACATCCCCGCAAGCGACATCGTCCCGCTTGAGATAGGGTTTGCCGGCCCGCGATGAAACGGAGGCCATCGTCTTGAGCACATTGAGCGTTGCCTTGATGATCGGGTTGATGAGCGTTGAATCCATTACCTGTCCTTGCAAGCAGCACCCTCGGAAGAACCGGCGTGTTTTTTCCGGGTTATTTTTCGCTTTACTTATCGCGTGAAATTCGATGAACTAATTATCGTCCTGCACCCGTGCCGACTTAACAGCCGCAGCGGCGGCCATCGGCGGAGGACAGGGGCGAGCCCTGAAAGCTGAAAATATCCCAGGCGCCCTCGCTGGGGCGATCCATTCGCACCAAAAGGTGGGGCTGAGCAAAAAACCCTCGCGCCGTCAGGATCGGCGCGAGCGCGGGTATCCCCTCTCCCGACCCCAGAATCGCTTTTGAAAGGGTCGGCGCTCGGGGCGTGCCAACCGAACAGGGAGCTTTGCGATGCAACCCAAACGCCTGCCGTTTTGGCTTTGCTTTCTGGTGATGGTGTTCACCGCCTGCGTTTCTCTCAAGGGTCAGGTGCCCTACGATGCCGTGGATTACCGCGACCTGCGCCGCCAGGACCTGATTTCCAAGCTAAACGATCTTCAAACGCGGTTGGACCGCACTGAAGATAGCCGCCGCAAGTGCTCCCAGGCCTACAACGAACTCCAGCAACGGCTCCAGGAACTTCAGGCCGAAAATCGCAGAAACACCCTTCGAATCAAAGCCCTGGAGTCGGAGTTGGCGGAGATCAATTTTGCCTTCGAGATACTGCGCAATGAGCAAAATCCGGGAGGATAGCGGGGGGTGCGCTTTCCGGGCCCCGAAACCGGGGCATCGGCACTTCCATGCGAGAGGGGCCGGCAGGGGGGTAAAGGCCCACGGTTTTCGAACACCTGAAAACCCTACTGGTTGCTATTTATCTTGTCCCGCAATTTTCCGGAGCACTTGAAACCGACGACTTTGCGCGGTGGCAGAATCATTTCATCCCCGGTTGCCGGATTTCGCCCTCTGCGCGCCTTTTTCTCGTGGACGCAGAATTTGCCGAATCCGCTGATCAGCACGTCTTCCCCTTTGCCGAGGGCGGATTTGATCAGCTCCAGGAGCGATTCAACCGCATCGATGGTCTTCTGTCTTGAAAAACCGAAGCGCTCCTGAATCGAATCGACAATATCGTGTTTGGTCAAGGCCATAGGGCGTTTCCTTCACAATGCTCAGAATTTGGGAGAAGGTGGGGTAATTTTTCTCAGGTTGGAATGCATCGCATAATATTTCCAATCAATCAAGTTCTTTGGGGAAAATTGCAGGGTTTACGTGGCAGGCCGCAGCGACTTCCCGATGCAGCCCGACGCGGAAATTGGACTGTTTGGGGAACCGTCAAGATTTACAGGATCCTGCATCGTCAGGCAGATCGGGCGGAGCCAAACCTTGGCGCAACTCTTTGCAGCTCAGATGAATGACCGCAGCACACTGGCCCCGGCCACGGCGATGCCCAAACCAAGGGTGATCTTGGCCGCCAAGCGGGGCAGATGACCCGGTTGCGACCCAACGCCCGCGTCGCCGCGCCCTGGGCGCCAGCGTTCCATGGCGTGGCATCCCAGATTGAGGCAGCGCTGCAGCACCAGCCCGGCGTAACAGCCCGCGCCGGCCACCGCGCCCAAAACGATGCCCACGATCGAAAGCACCAGCATGACGCCCACAAATTGCAGCGCCGAAAGGCCGCCGCCCAGCATCCCATTGCCGGCATGCACTAGGGTCAGCATCAGGTCGGAAAACACGCTGAAGCCCAGACAGGTCAAGGGGACGCTGGCCATGGAGAGAAAGGCGACCCGGTAGGGCTCCTTGAGCGAGAGGGTCGAGACAATGATACCGGCAGCGCCGGCAAGCGTCACGAAGCTCACCGACTGGTGCAAAATCTCCGCAAAGGTTTCCCAGCGCAGGTAGAGCAGGTTGAAGAAAATAAGACCGAAGAGAATCGTCAGACCGAAAATGAGACCGGGACTCCAAAAGTTTTCGGCGGTTTGACTACCGTGCATAACGGGTCTCCGAGCCGCAAGCCCCTTTTGGATTCTTATGGCTCAGTTTTTGGAATTGCGACGTTTCCTCCCCAAGCGATGCCGCGTGTCTCGGGGCCTTGGCGACGACTCTCTTTTAAACGCGATTGCCGGGGGACTGCAAGGAAAATTTTCCGCCGGCGAATCGCCCCCCCGGCGCGGGTCAACGCAGCGAGGCTGCGAGGACAAGACCGGATGCGTGAGCGGCTGCGGGGCGCGCAGCCGCCGGGTGCTGCGGCAGAGGCGGGGTTCTGCGCTGAAGGGGTGGGAGCGGCCCCAAAGCCCGCCCCCGGCATGGGGGCGGGCTCACTTCGGGGAGAATCGCGCCAAGCACCCGAAACCGCCGCAAGCCGGTCGTCTATAGCAGTTGACCGATTTCGATTCCCAATGCGACGCACTTCTCGCCCTCCATGCAGGCGGCCGCATCCTTGTCCTCCAGGTAGTGTTGCACACGTTTGCCCTTGTATTCCAAATCCACCACCCAGACTTTTTTCTCATCGCTCCAGGAGACCGTGGTGTCGATCCCGCAGGCCCCGATTTGGGGATAGATCTCGCGAATTTTAGCGCACAGTTCTTCTTTGTCGTACATGTCCTACCTCCTTGTGCTGTTAGGTTGCCGCACGTCTGCCGAACCCGCCGGCGGCCGCTCAAGACCGTCGAAGGCCTTGGGCCCGCCGGAAATGGGTGGCCGTGCCATGATAAACGTCAGCGCTCTCTTTGAGGGTTTCGCTGAGGGTCGGGTGGGGGTGAATCGAAAGGCCGAGGTCGGCCACACTGGCATTCATTTCGATGGCCAACACCGCCTCGGCGATCAACTCCCCCGCTCCGGGGCCGGCGATCCCGACCCCCAGCACCCGCTCGCTGCCGGGATCAACCACCAGTTTGGTGAGCCCGTCGCTGCGGCCGAGGGTCGCGGCGCGGCCCGAAGCCGCCCAGGGGAAACGGGCGAGCGCGACCTCCAGCCCCTGTTCGCGGGCCTGGGCTTCGGTGGTTCCGGCCCAGGCGATTTCCGGGTCGGTGAAAACCACCGCCGGCACCGCCAGTGGCTCGTAGAGAGCCTCACGACCGGCAATGACCTCGGCCGCCACCCGACCCTCATGGGCCGCCTTGTGGGCCAGCATCGGCTCGCCGGCCACATCCCCGATGGCAAAAATGTGGGCTTCGGCGGTGCGCCGCTGACGATCCACCCGGATAAAGCCCCGCTCATCGCAAGCGATCCCGGTATTCTCCAACCCCAGGCCGGCGGTTTCGGGCCGACGGCCGACCGCCACCAGGACCTGGTCGTAAAGCCGCACCTGCTCGCCGTTCTGCTCGGTTCTCAGGACAGCCCTGAGGCCGTTTTTCTGGGCTTTGAGCCCCAGCACGGTGGTGTTTTTGAAAATCGCCTCCAGCCGATGGGAAAGCCGTTTTTCCAGCAGCGTGACCAGGTCGCGATCCACCCCCGGCAACAGCTGCGCGGTCATTTCGGCCACCGTTACCTTTGACCCCAACGCCGCGAAGACCGTGCCGAGTTCCAGCCCGATGTAGCCGCCCCCGACCACCAGCAGTTTTTTGGGCACCTTGGCCATTTCAAGGGCGCGGGTGGAATCCAGGATGCGGTCGTCGCCGATATCCAGTTGGGCCAGGCGCACCGGCACGGCGCCGGTGGCGATGACGGCATGCTCAAAGACCAGCCGCCGATCGTCGCCACCGCCGGCCCCGCTGACCGCCAGGGTGCGGTTGTCCAGAAAGGCGGCGGTGCCTTGCAGGTAAGTGATCCGCCGCTGCTGCACCAGACGGCCGAGGCCCTCGGTCAGCCCTGAAACCACCTCGTTTTTCCGATCCCGCAGCCGGTCGATGTTCACCTTGGGCTTTCCGAAACTCACCCCCCAGGCCTCCGCTTCGCCGGCTTCGGCGATCACCCGCGAGACGTGCAGCAGCGCCTTGGAGGGTATGCACCCGTGGTAAAGACAGACGCCGCCCGGGTTTTTGGCGGGATCGATCAGGGTGACCGTCAGGCCGAGATCGGCGGCCATGAACGCGGCGGCATACCCGCCGGGGCCGCCGCCGATGACGGCCAGTTGGGTGGTGTCATCGGTCATGAGGAATTCTCCGTTTTTGCGGTGAGATGAAGGGTAAAAGGGTGTTCCAGACAGTCGCACACCCATCGCAGGAAGCGCGCCGCATCGGCCCCGTCCACCACCCGGTGGTCGTAGGAGAGCGACAGCGGCAGGATCTTTCGCGGCCGGAATTCGCCGCCTGTCCACCGCGGTTCGGTGGCCGAGCGGCTGACCCCCAGCACCGCCACCTGCGGCCAGAGCACGATGGGGGTAAAAGCGCTGCCCCCGATGCCCCCCTGATTGGAGATGCTGAAGGTCCCGCCCTCCAGCTCATCTGGTTTGACCTTCCGGTTGCGGGCGCGCTCGGCCAAATCCGTGATGGCCACGGCCAGTTCGGTGATGGACTTGGCGTCGGCATCCCGGATAACAGGTACCAGCAGCCCGCGGGGGGTGTCCACCATCACCCCGATGTGGATGTAATGCTTCAGAATCAATTGTCCGCCGCCCATGTCGATGCTGGCGTTGAAACGGGGAAAGCGCTTCAGCGCCGCCGCGCAGACCTTGGCCAGAATGGCCGTGATGGTCAGTTTACCGCCGGCGGCTTCCACCGCCCGGGCGTTTCGTTCCACAAAGGGATCGAGGGCGGTGATATCCGCGCTGTCGAACTGGGTCACGTGGGGAACGGCGCGCCATGCCGTGGCGGTGGCTTCAGCGGTGAGGCGCCGCACGGTGGCCAGCGCCACGGTTTCAATCCGGCCCCAGCGGCTGAAATCAGGCAGCGGCAGATCGTCGGGGGCCGCATCGGCGCCGGCCATTGTGCCGGGGCGAAGGCCAGCTTTGGCATGCGCCTTGACGTCGGCCTCGCTGATCCGACCGCGGGTGCCGCTGCCCTTGACGGCGTGGATGTCTACGCCCAGCTCACGGGCCAGCCGCCGCACCGCAGGAGAGGTGGGCGCCGGGGGGCGCTGCGCTTCGGCGGCGGCGTCCTCCTTTTCCGTTTCAGACTCCGCTGCCGGCTGCCGGCCTTTCGAACCCGCGTCTCCGGTTTCGGCCGGGGCCCCTTCCCCGGAGGCTTCCCCGGCAGGCTCCGGTGCTTGCGGTTCGCTGCCGACTTCCTCCCCGGACACCCGCGCATCGGCATCGGGCGCACTTTGGGCCTCCTTTTCAGCCGCCGGTGCTTCCCCCGGGCCGCCCGCGGTTTCGACCCGCGCAATAACGTCCCCGACCCTGACCTCGTCGCCGCTCTGGACCAGCAATTCGGTCAGCTTGCCGGCCACCGGCGACGGAATCTCAACCACCGCCTTGTCGGTTTCCAGTTCGATGAGGGGGTCGTCCACCGACACCGTGTCCCCGACCGCCACCAGAACGCCCACGACGCTGCCGGAAGCCACGTTTTCACCGATTGCCGGTACCTTGATGTCTTCGATCATGCCCGTTCCTTTCGTCAGGAAAACAGGGGACTCGCCTTGCCGGGATCGATCTCCAGTTGCCGGCGGGCCTTTTCAACCACCGCCGGCTTGACCCGTTTGGCACGGGCCAGCGCGCTGAGGCTGGCGAAGGTGATGTGGCGCGCATCGACCTCGAAAAAGTCCCGCAGGGCGCTGCGGTTGTCGCTGCGCCCGTAGCCGTCGGTGCCCAGCAGCACCATCGGCCCGGGCACCCACTTGGCGATGGAACCCGGCAGGGCTTTGAGATAATCGGAGGCCGCCACGAAAACCCCCTTTTCGTCCGCCAGCTGCGTTTCAAGATAAGAGCGCTTCGGCCTCTCTTGCGGGTGGAGCAGATTCCAGCGTTCGGTTTCGATGGCATCCCAGTAGAGATTCTTGTAGCTGGTGACGCTCCACACGTCGGCAGCCACCCCGAAATCGCTTTCGAGAAGCTCCTGGGCCTTCAAGGCTTCGTTGAGAATGCTGCCACTGCCCAAAATATGGGTCCTCGCCCGCGCGCCTTTGAGAGAGGCGGGGCGAAAGCGGTAAATCCCCTTGAGGATGCCCGCGTCGGCCCCTTCGGGTTTGGACGGCATCCGGTAGAACTCGTTCATGATGGTCAGATAGTAGATCAGGTTTTCGCCCTCCTCCAGCATCCGGCGCAGCCCTTCACGCACGATGACCGCAATTTCATAGGCAAAGGCCGGGTCGTAGGCCAGAACCGAGGGGTTGGGATAGGCCAGCAGGTGGCTGTGGCCGTCCTGGTGCTGGAGCCCCTCCCCGGCGAGCGTGGTGCGCCCGGCCGTGGCGCCCAGCAGAAAGCCGCGGGCCTGGGCGTCGCCCGCGGCCCAGATCAGGTCGCCGATGCGCTGAAAACCGAACATCGAGTAGAAGAAAAAGAGGGGCACGGTGTTCAGGCCGTGGGTCGCGTAAGCGGTGCCGGCGGCGATAAAGGACGACATGGCGCCCGCTTCGGTGATCCCCTCCTCCAGGATCTGGCCATCCTTGGCCTCGCGGTAGTAGAGGAGGCTTTCCTTGTCCACCGGCTCGTAGCGTTGGCCCACCCGGGAATAGATCCCCACCTTGCGGAAGAGCGCCTCCATGCCGAAGGTGCGGGCCTCGTCCGGCACGATGGGCACGATGTAGGGGCCGATGTCCTTGTCCGCCAGCAGTTTGCCCAGAAGATGCACCATGGCCATCGTGGTGGCGAGCTTGCGTTCGCCGCTGCCGTTGAAAAATTCGCCGTAAAGCGACGCTCCCGGCGGCCGAAAAACCGGCACCGACACGCTCCGCGCAGGCAGATGCCCCCCCAGTTCGCGGCGCCGTTCCTGCAGATATCGCATCTCTTCACTGTCGGCCGCCGGGCGATAGAACGGGGCCTCGGCCACGGCCGAGTCGGGTATCGGGATGCCGAAGCGGCTGCGGAAATGGCGCAGCTCCTGTTCGTTCAGCTTCTTTTGCTGATGGGTTACGTTGCGGCCCTCGCCGGCCTCGCCGAGCCCGTAGCCTTTGATGGTTTTGGCCAGGATCACCGTCGGGGCCCCTTTGGGGGTGACCGCGGCCTGGTAGGCGGCGAAAACCTTTTCCGGGTCGTGCCCGCCACGGCGAAGCCGCTGCAGTTGCTCGTCGGTGAGGTGGCGCACGATCTGCTCCAACTCAGGGTAACGTCCGAAAAAATCTTGCCGAATATAGTCGCCTGAAGCGGTGGAATACATCTGGTACTGCCCGTCGGGAACCTCCTGCATGCGCTTGGCCAGCAGCCCCTTCTCGTCCCGGGCCAGCAGCGGATCCCAGTCGGCCCCCCAGATGACCTTGATGACGTCCCAGCCGGCGCCGCGAAAGGCGGCCTCGAGCTCCTGGATGATCTTACCGTTGCCGCGCACCGGTCCGTCGAGGCGCTGCAGGTTGCAGTTGATCACAAAGATGAGGTTGTCCAGCCGCTCCCGGGAGGCCAGGGTGATCGCCCCTAGTGACTCCGGCTCGTCCAGCTCCCCGTCGCCCAAAAAGGCCCAGACCTTTTGGTCGTCGACCGGTTTGAGGCCGCGGTCTTCCAGATATCGGTTGAAACGCGCCTGATAAATGGCCATCAGCGGCGAGAGGCCCATGGACACGGTGGGAAACTGCCAGAACTCGGGCATCAGGTAGGGGTGGGGATAGGAGGCAAGCCCTCCGCCGGGCTGCAGCTCGCGACGGAAATTCTCCAGCTGCTTTTCGCTCAGACGGCCTTCCAGGAAGGCGCGCGCGTAGATCCCCGGTGCCGCGTGCCCCTGGAAGTAGACGATGTCGCCGGGATGCCGAACGGTTTTGGCGCGAAAGAAATGGTTGAAGCCCACCTCGAAGAGGGTGGCGCTGGAGGCGTAGGTCGAGATGTGCCCGCCGATACCGTCCGATTGGCGGTTGGCCCGCACCACCATCGCCATCGCGTTCCAGCGGACGATGCTCTTGATACGCCGTTCGATCTCGCGGCTGCCGGGGAACACCGGCTGACGCGAAACCGGGATGGTGTTCAGATAGGGGGTGTTGGCCGTAAAGGGTATCCGCACGGCGCGCTGCCGGGCGCGTATCTGCAACCGTCGCAGCAGGTCGCGGACCCGCTCCGGACCCTGGCTTTCCAGCACGTAATCCAGGGACTCCAGCCACTCGCGGTTTTCGGCCTCGATTTCGTGGG